>JBGTLS010000297.1:0-1540 GCA_041744015.1 Cryomorpha sp.
TACCTGACATCGCAATCGAATAGCACTTTCAACTTAAATAAGTATGTTTGAACTTTCACTTACTTCACTTCAATACTGATTTTCAATGATCGTTCGCCGGCATTTACAAGTGCATACTGCAATTAAATATTCCTGGAAAAATATTTTAATCAGCTTTCTCTTTGCTGGACTGGCGTACAGTTCGCACGCATATTTTGGTGCAGATGCGCTTGTGGTTCCTGTAGCCGTTGTGGCCATTCTCGGAACCGCCCTGGCAATTATATTGGGATTTAAAAATTCATCTGCCTACGAAAGATGGTGGGAGGCGCGCAAAATATGGGGTGGAATCGTAAATGAAAGCCGTACACTGACACGGCAGGTGCTCACCATCGTCGATCCGGATAATGTGCCCACGGAATTGAAGTCAGAAAGTATTCAGGTGGTTCGAAGACATTTGGCCTGGATCAATGCCTTGCGTTTGCAGCTCCGCAGTTCCACTGACGAGACCGATTGGAATGAGAATGTGGCAGGCAACCTCATGGGTGACGACTATGCCATCATTTCTCAAAAAACGAATAAGGCAACCTGGCTCGCCATGCTTCAGGGCTATCAGATAAAAGCGATGAATGCGCGTGGCGATCTGGATACCTTCAGTTATATTCAAATGGACGATACGCTCACCCGGCTCACCGACCTGCAGGGAAGATGCGAAAGAATCAAAAGTACCCCATTGCCAAGGCCTTACGACTATTATACCATGGCTTTTCTGAACCTTTTCATATTGTTTTTTCCTTTTGCCTTTATCAGTGATTTGATGGCCATGGACGAGGCTTTCCTGATATTTCCCATCACCATTCTGGTCGGATGGATGTTTTACCAGATATATGTACTGGGCAAAGTTCTGGCCATGCCTTTTGAAAATATCAAAACAGACGTAGCCCTGAATACCATCTGCAGAGTCATTGAAATTGACTTGAAAGAAATCATTGGATTTGAAAATATTCCACCCCCATTGAAACCGGAGAAAGGTGTATTGATGTGATGCATCCCATTTCTGCGTGCAAAAGCGCTTAAAATACCTGCAGAAGAAATCGGCTTACGGAACGCTATGTAATCTGGGTTACGAAGTATCTCCCGGCTTTCGCCGAAATTTGCAGCGTGAATTAAGGATAATCTGCCAGGCTTAGCGCATTTCAAGCCTACAGACCGAAGCACTAACTTTGTATCAAATGAAAAACATCATGATCATGACCACCAGTTATAAACTCATTCTGGTTGGGGTTATTGGCGGAGCAATTGTCGGATATCTCTACTACCATTATGTGGGATGTCTCCCGGGCTCCTGTGGCATCACATCAAGCCCGGTGAACAGTTCCATATATGGTGCGATGATGGGAGGCAGCCTGCTGAGCATGTTTAAAAAAGAAAGAGCTGAATCAGACCAGAATCCGAACGAAAAACACGGCCATTCATAATACGGCCCATATTAAATAATTGTGAAATGCATAATTATGCAAATGGGATGCATTCATTTTAAAGTCCATCAATTAAAAATTAAAAA
>JBGTLS010000298.1:0-19062 GCA_041744015.1 Cryomorpha sp.
TTTTTTTATTCCGTACTTCGCGGTCCGAATTTTTAGTTTGATGGAAAACTATTTAGATTAACTTAAGTTAATTGCATTATAACATGGAATTGTCAGGTAAAATAGAATTACGTCAGCTCGAAGAATCAGATTATGAAAGTCTGAAACAGTCCATGATAGCATCTTATGAAAACTGGCAATCTTCATATTGGAATAAAGCGCATATTTATAAATTAATCCGATCCTTTCCGGAAGGGCAGATAGCAATTTCTGTAGATGATCAAGTGGTTGGGTGCGCACTTTCCATTATCATTAAATACGATGTTTTCGGTGATGACCACAATTATCGTGAAATCACTGGTGACTATAAATTTGATACCCACAATTCAAAAGGTGATGTGCTATACGGTATTGATGTTTTTATTGAGCCAGAATACCGGGGACTAAGACTGGGGAGAAGGCTTTATGATGCACGGAAGGAGTTGGTGGAGAACTTAAATCTTAAATCCATCATTTTCGGGGGCCGGATACCGCATTATCATAAGTATCCTGATCTTACTCCCCGTCAATATATTGACAAAGTTAAGAACAAAGACATTCACGATCCCATCCTCAATTTCCAGTTGAACAATGATTTTCGAATCAAGAAGGTACTGAAAGATTATTTGGAAGGCGATAAAGAATCGATGGACTACGCCGTTTTGCTGGAGTGGGGGAATATTTACTATGAGAAAACATCACCGAAACTCAGCTCGGGTAAAAGCATCGTCCGACTTGGATTAATCCAATGGCAAATGCGGCTTTACAAAGGTATTGAGGAGCTATTCGAACAAGTCGAGTTCTTTGTTGATGCTGTTTCCGGTTACAAGAGCGACTTTGCACTCTTTCCGGAATTCTTTAACGCGCCGCTTATGGCCGAATACAACCACCTTTCAGAAGCACAGGCCATCAGGAAACTCGCAGAATTTACTGAAGAAATCAGAGATCGTTTTCTTCAACTGGCCGTGGCCTATAATGTCAATATCATCACAGGAAGTATGCCCCTGCTGGACGCGGACGGTAAGTTGTTTAATGTGGGTTTTGTATGTCGAAGAAATGGGACCTATGAAAAATACATCAAAATTCACGTCACTCCAGACGAGTCCAAAGCATGGGGATTGACTGGCGGAAATGAGGTAAAGATCATTCAAACAGATTGTGGTCCAATTGGCGTATTAATATGTTATGATGTGGAATTCCCGGAATTATCCCGGCTTTTGTCGCAAGACCAAATGCGCATTTTGTTCGTGCCTTTTCTCACTGATACCCAAAACGGGTATTCCCGGGTGAGATATTGTGCCAGAGCACGTGCAATCGAAAATGAATGTTATGTAGCGATTGCAGGCAGCGTGGGAAATTTACCGAAAGTGGAAAACATGGATATCCAATTTGCGCAGTCGGTGGTATTTACGCCATGTGATT
Source organism: Cryomorpha sp. (assembly GCA_041744015.1). GTDB lineage: Bacteria > Bacteroidota > Bacteroidia > Flavobacteriales_D > Cryomorphaceae > JBBQZU01. The sequence goes on from JBGTLS010000298.1 coordinate 1,441, forward strand.
TTTCGTTTCCTACAAATGGAATTAAAGCAGAGGCAACGGCGAATACAGAGATGATATTGGTAGCTGATGTCGACCTTGACTTACTCCGGGAGCTGCATCAGTTTGGTGCTGTTCGAAATCTTAAGGACAGAAGGAATGACGTTTACGTTCTCAAACGCTCGAATGAGTGAGTTATAAATTCTTTATCACCCCTTATAGCTTTACTATTTTTTCTACAGATGACATCTCTCCTACCTGCACCGTGAGCACATATACACCTCGCGGCAGTGAGCCCAAACTGAACGAAAGTCCTGCCGAGGGCTGAAATGTGCTTGTTTCCACTTGTTTGCCTAGCGCATCAAAGATTCGAATGGTTGCGAAAGATGTGATATGATTGATAAACGTCAAACGAATTTCATCGAATGTTGGGTTGGGATATACACTGAAAAACTTCAATTTGGCATCAGCCACATTGAGATTGAGCAACCAGTCGCTTGTCCATTTATACATACCACTGCCATTTGAAGCTACGTTGGTACCTCCCCATCCACTTGTGGAGGATAGGAAGTCCAGGGTATTAAATTGCGGATTACCATCCAGTACGCCCCAATTCTCACCTTCATTCAGGGTGTAAGCTATTGCAGGCGAGGTCTCGGTATATCCGTCCGAAATAAGGTAGGCTCCATCTGTGCCCGGTAAATATTTCACGCTCCTTGCAGATGGTTCAGCAGGCATTTCAATAACGGTCCATGTTTGACCACCATCAGTTGTTCTGGCTCCCTGTTGAGGTTGAAATGACACAACGAGACCATTAAGGTGATCTCTGAAAGCAATAGATGCAAGCCCCGCCGGGGTAGTTGAACCTGGCAAAGGTGTAAAAATCGCTGTCCAGTTTGCCCCTCTGTCAACAGTCCTCATAATCCGGTTTTGTGTTGTGGTAAACCAAATCGTATCACCAACAGCTGCATAACTGTCGTTGCCATCATTGGGAAGAAATTTCTCACCAGTAAGAAAAATAGGAAGGTTAATGGATAAAATTGGCGTCCAGGTACTTCCGCCATTTGATGTTCTAAAAATTTTAATGACGTCATTGGATAAATTTCCAGTATTGGGGCTTCCAAAAGCCACGCCTTCCATTTCATCGAAAAAATGAACATTTTGAACCGACTGAAGGGGATCGTTGAATGGTCCAGCCTGATTTACCCAGGTGGCTCCGCCATCAGCTGTATGAAAAATCACACTGCTCGATTGACTGGGATAACCCACCAAAACCACCCACGCCTTAGATTCGTCCAACGCAAATACACGTAGCGGCATAAATGTACCCGTAAGTTCAGGGAGTAAATAATGATTCCAGGATTCCCCACCATCTGTTGTCTTTATCACATCTCTGGTATTAAATTGAAATCCACTGATCGGTACAGCCCATACCACATCCTCTGTCACCACAGCAATTGAGAAAATCGCCTTTGGTTCTGTAGGAGAGGGAGTCAGTCCTGACCCCATACTCTCCCATTGTCCATGGACTGGAATCATGGTGGCCATAAACGCGATCACCAGAAAAAAGCCTTTTAAAATGCGCATAACACTGTTATTTTATACGTTGAAAAATAAAGCAAAAATATAATTCCCTATCACGCTATTTGGAAATATTATACCGTCTTTCTCTACAATTGGTTTGCAAAAAGCCATTTTTCACAATCTTTCATTCATCAAATTATTGATTTATAATAATTTACGATTGAAAAGAATGTCTCGATGGATGACAAAGGATATGATCACTTTTTGCAAAGGTCATCTCATTCTCAAGATAATTTACATTAAATGCGCTGGTTGTGACGATGCAACAGAAATTTAACTATCTTTGACCCACATTTTTTAATTTAGATCATGAATAACGGAACAGTAAAGTTCTTTAATGAAGCCAAAGGATTTGGATTTATCAAAGAAGAAGGAACAAACAAAGAGTACTTTGTACACGCCAATGGACTCATTGACGAAATCAGAGAAAACGACCAGGTAACTTTCGACCTACAGGAAGGAAGAAAAGGTCTTAACGCGGTAAACGTTAAACAAGCATAACTTAACGTTTTGCCCATATTTACGTAACCAAAAAGCCCCGCCCAACAGCGGGGCTTTTTCTTTTAGAAGTCGCGCCAATTGAGCGATTCTGCTCAACTAAGTACGGTCTCCAACTTTGTCGGGGTTTTCTTGTTGCTAACTTAATCGCTAATTTCAACGCTTAAATTAATTGATCGATGAAATCCAAATTATCTTCCACTATATTATTCCTTTGCCTTATAACTTTATCTTATGCCCAGGAAACAAATCCGATTGAAAAAGTATTATACAGTGACACCATTCCACGCGCCGAAACTTCGACCACAAAGGGTACTGTTAGTATTGAAGGCAAAACGATCAGCTACGAAGCAATTGCCGGCACCATGGAAATGCGCGATATTCACAACAAACCAACCTGCCTTTTTGGATACACGTCTTATACCGTAGGTGCGGAACGCTCATTGAAAAGCACAGGCGAAACAACCCACCGCCCGATTGTTTTTGCATTCAACGGTGGTCCCGGCTCCTCTTCCATGTGGCTGCACATTGGTGCTTTGGGCCCCAAACGCGTACTTGTGAATGACCCGACCTTCACGCCCAATGCGCCCTACCAGATAGTCAATAATCCATACAGCATTCTCGATGTGGCTGATCTCGTGATGATCGACCCTGTTGGTACGGGTTTGAGTGTGCCTTTGGGCAAAAAAGAATTCAAGGATTTCTGGGGTGTCGATGAAGACATCGAGAGTATCAGTCATTTCATCAAACAATATCTCATCCACAACGGCAGGTTAAATTCACCCAAATACCTGCTCGGCGAAAGTTATGGGACATTCAGAAACGCCGGAATAATGGATCATATGCAAAGTGGAGGAATCGCTTTCAACGGCGTGATCATGGTATCCGCCGTTTTTGACCTTCATTCCCTGATGTTTCCGCAGGGGAGCGACCTCTCTTACATAGTGCACTTCCCCACTTTTGCCGCGACGGCCTGGTACCACAACAAGTTGGAAAACCGTCCGGATAGCCTTGAATTGTTTCTCGACAATGTGCGCAACTTCACCCAAAACGAATATGCCCCGGCTCTTTTTAAGGGTGATCAACTTCCGGAAAATGAGCGTTCAGCTCTTATTTCAAAATTGGCTGAATATTCTGGTATTTCGGAAGCCTATTGGCAAAAGGCCGACCTGCGCATCAAAGCAGGTGAATTCTTTGCAGAGCTCCTCCGCGATGAAGGCGAAAATGTGGGTCGTCTGGATTCACGGTTTCGCGATATCAATCAGAATCTACTCAGCCAAAGTGCCGACCATGATCCATTTACAGCAGCCCTGATGCCTCCTTTTGGCACCGCATTTTTGCAATACTTCTATGGGGAACTCAGGGTGAATCCCAAATTGCAATACAGCTTATCTGCTTACTCCCGCGAAGGATTTAAATGGAATTGGGATCACAAGGGAAACATGTCGTGGGGTACCCGGACTTCGATCAACACGGGCCCGGATATGGCAAGAGCGCTTACGCGAAATCCGAATACCAAAGTATTGATCATGAACAGTTATTTCGATCTCGCTACGGTTTTTTACGGAGTGGAATACGGGATTAATCACCTTGGACTACATCCGGATATCAAGGCAAACATCCAAATGACCTATTACAAGTCAGGGCATATGATGTACGTGCACGAACCATCTTTCGAACAGTTTAAAAACGACATATCAACTTTCATTCGCAGCAGCTCCAATCAGTAAAATGATCTGAAAACTCTTAAGATTTAAATCCAGAATATTAAAATTCCTCACCACCAACCTATTGGGCAGATCAAGTTACATTTCTGAAAAGTTCAGCATTCTTTAAAAGTGTGATTCCTTAACTTTGACTTTATAAATAACAAGCCTGAACGCAGGTTTCAATACAATTAATTATTTAGGTACAAATCATTTTATTTATTTCTTATGTCCGAAAACAATAACTCCAAACTACGCAGGGTAGGAATTTTCTATGATGGCAACTACTTCCTCCATGTCAGCAACTATTACAATTATGTTCACGAACGCAAAACACGAATAAGCATAGCAGGCTTACACGAATTTATCAGGCACAAAGTCGCAGAATCAGAAGGCGACAGCACTGGATTTCGACACTGTCAAATAGTCGATGCACATTATTTCAGAGGCCGATTGGCCGCGGGAGAAGCCAGCCAAAGAGGAAATCAACTTTATTTCGACCGCGTATTTGACGATATTCTCATGCACGAAGGTGTTACTACCCATTATCTGCCCGTAAGATCATCGGCCACCGGAATGAAATACGAAAAAGGTATAGATGTATGGCTGGCGCTTGAGGCTTTCGAACAAACCTTTTACAAACGGTTTGACGTGGTGGTACTAATCGCCTCAGATGGCGATTACGTTCAACTCTGCAGGAAATTAAACACCCTTGGCAGTAGCGTAATGCTCCTATCGTGGGATTTTAACTTTACGGACGATTATGGAAACAACCGCGTAACCCGCACATCTCAGGACCTGCTCAACACAGTAACCTATCCGATAGCCATGCACGAGATGATCGACAACCGCGTGGCCAAAGACAAATACCTGATCAACAATTTATTCGTACCCAAAGAAACCAAACCTGCGATTGATCGCATATTGGCTCCATCCAAAGAACACGAAGCGGGTGTCCACGTGAGTGAAATTCTGTCAATGAAAACGGGATATGGTTTCATCAAGTTTCCACCAAACAATCTGTTTTTCCATTACCAAAATCTCAATGGAATTGACTTTAATGATCTTGCTTCCGGGGATAAAGTTCAGTTTGAAATTACCAAAAATGAAGATGGCGATGATGTAGCCATCAATGTTGAATTGGTGGGGTAAACATAACAGGTTTGAATTAAGTGGTATTACGGATTATCTCAAACGATTAGAATTCCACATCAATAAAGAATAACATCTCCGAACGCATTAACTTTGCGCGCCCATGCGCATCGCTCAGCATTACAAGATAAACTTCCAACTCGCAGCACCTGTGATGATCGGCCAACTAGGCCACATCATGGCCAGCGTGGCTGATAGCGTGATGGTAGGACAATTAGGTACCATTCCATTGGCTGCGGTGGCTTTGGCAAACAGCATCTTTGCTGTTTTTATGGTTTTCGGGATCGGTGTGGCATTTGGTCTCACGCCCCTCGTAGCCTATGCCGATGGAATGAACAGAAGACATCTTCAAAGCATATTGCTTCACCATTCCTTCTGGCTCAACCTGGGAGTAGGAATACTAATTTTTCTCGTCGTGGCGGGATTTGTTCCCATCCTTCCCTATCTCAATCAGGATGCAGCGGTGATACCTCAGACTGCTCCCTACCTCATCATCCTAAGCGCTTCAGTAATCCCGTTAATGTTATTTCTCACCTTCAAGCAATTTGCTGAAGGCCTATCCCGCACCAGGATGGCTATGTCCGTAAGCATAGGTTGCAACGTGCTTAATGTAGGATTAAACTATTTGTTGATTTATGGTAAATTCGGTTTTCCGGAAATGGGAATCAACGGCGCTGGCTGGGCAACCCTGATTTCAAGAAGTCTCATGTTTATTTTGATGTGGATTTATGTATTGAAAGCCAAACGTTTTGCTCATTTCAATCTCAAGATTTTCGCCAGGAAGCTCAAAATAAAAATCTTGCGCCGACTTCTTCAGGTGGGCCTTCCTTCCGGTTTGCAGTCCATCTTTGAAGTCAGTGCCTTTTCACTTGCGGCTATATTTGCAGGAATGCTGGGAGCCAAAGCACTCGCAGCGCATCAAATCGCCATCAATATAGCAAGCGTCAGTTATATGGCCGTGACCGGACTTGGTGCTGCGGCTGCCGTGCGCATCGCAAATCAATCCGGACGAAGAGATGCGAAAAATCTGCGACTGGCCTCAATTACCATTTTTCGCATGGCACTTATGTGGATGGGATGTGCAGGGCTCATCATTTTCTTTTTTCGCCATTATCTCGCCGATGCCTATACGAATGATCCCGAAGTCCTGGCATTGGCGGCGCAAATGTTAATCGTCGTGGTGGTTTTTCAACTCTCCGATGGTCTTCAGGCCGTTGGCCTGGGAGCGCTGCGGGGATTCACTGATGTAAAAGTGCCCACACTCATCACGTTCATCGCTTATTGGGTAATCACTCTCCCCTTCGCATTTATACTTTCACAATACACTTTTATGGGAGCAATGGGCATCTGGTATGCTCTCGCTGGCGGACTGACCATCACGGCCGTTTTGCTCATAGCTAGATATTACAAATTAATGGAACGAACCACGGCCAAATGGGCTACAAGGTTAACTTGACTATAATCCTGTCCTTATCAAACTGTTGTTGAGCGGCATCGGGATGGGTCTCAGAACCCTGTAAATTTCGGATTGTACCCGTGTTCTGATATCCAGCTTCGCGAGTTTTGTATTCTCGGCTGTGGGATATACCCTGTTGGAAAGAAATACATATACGATGTCTTCCACAGGATCAGCCCATACCATGGTGCCGGTAAAACCGGTATGCCCGAAAGAATCGAACGACACACATTTACACGTCGGACCCGGACCTTCCTGCAGATATGGTTTATCAAAACCGGCACCCCGCCGGTTGTCATCCAATTCTGATTCACAAAACTGACACCGTGTATATTCATCTACCGTTTCTGCTTTCAAATATCGTTCTCCACCATAAGTTCCTCCATTCAACAACATTTGCATCAGCACAGCCAAATCTTCAGCATTGCTAAAAACTCCAGCATGCCCTCCAACTCCACCCTGCATGGCCGCGCCTGGATCATGCACATCGCCGTGTATGAGATGCTTCCTGAAATATGTATCGTATTCAGTTGGTATGATACGATCTTTAGAAAATCGGTCAAGAGGATGATAGCCAATAGTAGACAGGCCAAGGGGAGTATAAAATTGATTCATTGCAAACTCATTTAAAGGTTCCCCACTTTGACGCTTCACAATGTCCCTGACGAAAAAATAGCCAATATCGCTGTATTTGTATTTGGTATCCGGGCGTAGAGGCGAAGCCAGAATTTTTGTCATTATTGAATCGCTTACCGCTGTATTGATATACATTTCGTGAGAAACCCGGAGGGCATAAACATCAGATTGAGATTGAGAATAAACGTCCCACCTTGGCATTCCTTTTACGATGGTTTGCTGGTAAAAAGGCACCCAGGCGGGCAGGCCTGCAATGTGAGCCATAATACGTCGCATATTGATGTTTCGGTAAGGACTGATTTCAGGAATTTCAGGGAAATAATCGCCCAAATTTTTGTCCAGACTAAATTTACCCATGTCCTGAAGTTTCATCAGACTGATGGTGCTCGACACAATCTTGGTTACTGATGCGAGATCATAAATGTCTCCTGATCTTACAGGATCAACATCTTCATACGTATGAAATCCAAAATTCTTATTGTAAATGATCTTACCACCTTTCGCAACAAGCACCTGACATCCTGGATATGCTTTTTGGCGCAAGCCGTCTATGACAATGCTGTCAATCCGGTCAAACGATTTTGCCGCAAGGCCATAATCCAGTGGAGAACCGTAATAAATCCGGGTGGCGTCTGATATATCAATCCCGGTCTGCGCCGGAAAATGTTTGCCAACTGACACCGGCAATTTCCCAGAAACGGGAATGGCACCGATAACGGCTTCTGCTGCAGCGCGGCTCAGGGCCGATTCGTCCTGATAGCCCACAACGATGGCAGCAAAACGACCGGGGTTTTTCAATTTTGCAAGGGCGTATGGATTTCCCATAAGCACAAGAATCACTTCCCTGTCAGCAGCGAGCGATTCAACCAGATCAATAGCCGCCGCAGACAATCCGAAGTTTTTGCCCGGACGATTGTTTGTACCTTCAATGTTTACGATGATCGTGCTTTTATTCAGCAGGGATTCCCGAATTCTTTTCGCCTCGGTTACATTCGGCTCGGCTGAACTTTCCACTCCATCAAACATGCAATACTTGGCCAGGCGATTTTTAAAAACAGTTCCATTCCCCCCAATTGTTAATACAGCGATTTTTCTTTCGTCCAGTTTTTTCAAAGGAATGATCCCATTTTTGTTTTGAACAAGGGTAATCGCCGCCTCACTCAGTTTTTTCTTCAAATGCAAAGCTGAGGGAGTGTTTAGATCTGCTGAGAGATCTTTTATTGAAATAGTCTTCTGTTTGTGAAGGCCCAACCATTCTTTGGCTTGTAATATCTTTCGGACGCTCACATTCAACTCGGCTTCCGTATAAGTTCCATCAGTGATGGCACCTCGAATTTTGGCAATAGCCTTGGGTACATCTTCAGCAAAAAGCAAAACATCGTTTCCAGCTTTAAGCGCTTTCAAATCGACTTCACCAGGTTGATAATAGTTTGAAACCCCCTTCATGTTCAATGCATCTGTAAAAACAAGCCCTTTAAATCCCATGTCCTCTTTCAGGAGTCCGTTGACAATTTTGGGCGAAAGCGTACTCGCCAGATTCGGCGTACTGTCCAGTGCTGGTATCGACAAATGCGCCACCATAACCGATGCCAGCCCTTGTTTAAATAATTCGCGAAAAGGGTACAGTTCCACCTGATCGAGGCGTTGACGGTTGTGTTTGATCACGGGAAGCGCGAGGTGTGAATCCGTATCTGTATCACCGTGTCCGGGAAAGTGTTTGGCATTGGCGAGTACTCCGTGGTCCTGCATACCTTTCATGTAAGCGAGCGATTTCCGGGTTACCCACTCTTTGTTTTCTCCAAAAGACCGGAACCCAATCACCGGATTTGCCGGATTGTTGTTGACGTCCACCACCGGGGCAAAATTGATATGAATGCCCAACCGTTTGCATTGACGTGCCACTTCTGCACCCATCGCATAAATGAGTGAATCATTGGCAATGGCTCCAAGTGCCATCTGATAAGGAAATTTCACGGTGCTATCGAGTCTCATCGACAAGCCCCATTCTCCATCTATCCCCACCCACAAAGGTACTTTCGAAACGTTTTGCAGCTTGTTGTACATATGTGCTTCCCGCAAAGGACCACCCTGAAAAAATATGACCCCACCAATTTTTTGATCTTTTACAAGGCCCAGTAATTCCCTCTCATGCGCTGCATCCTTATTGCTGTATGCGGCCACCATAAACAACTGACCAATTTTCTCGTCAAGAGACAATTTGTTCATCAGGGAATCCGTCCATGGCGAAGATTTCTTCATAAAAACCGGATCGACTGATTTTTGTGCAGATAAGGAATTGGAAACGATAAGTATGAAACCCGTCAGGATTGTCAATTGAAACTTCATGGAGCGATATTTGTTATCAAAATTAAGGCATTGGAGAGGGAGGAAAAGGCAAATCAACGCAACTTATCCACAAAGGATTGCCAATGAAATAAGCGAAACGCCAAAGGTCTTCTTAATTTTGCCATCGACCCGCTTTTGATAATTTCACAAGAATTGAACCACGATGAAACCACCGAAAATACAATCTATATTTAAACTGGGAGCACGCAACGAACACAGACAGTTCAACTTCAAACCGCGGATCTACGACGAACAAAAAGAAATGCTTGAAAAGCGTCGGTTGGAAATCGAAAAAGAACTTGAGCGGGAAAAGAAGCTGGGGAAGGTTTATGAGAGTCACTTGCGTGAACGGATTGGCGAATCATGGTCGCGAAAAGAAAACCGTCGTCAAAAACGCAACTCCAACGTCAGGCTTTTGTTAATTTTGGGAATTATTGTTGCCATATTGTATATGGTATACGGAAATTTCGATTTTTTCTAATGCCTGATATCATTAAGTTATTACCCGACGCTGTAGCCAACCAAATTGCTGCTGGTGAAGTGGTTCAGAGACCAGCTTCGGCAGTAAAAGAGCTTTTGGAAAATGCGATCGACTCCGGAGCAACAGAGATTCAACTGATCATAAAAGATGCCGGAAAGACACTTATTCAGGTGATCGACAATGGTTGCGGCATGAGCGATACCGATGCCCGTATGAGTTTCGAACGCCATGCCACTTCAAAAATCCGCAACGCAGATGAGCTCTGGCATATCCGCACAAAAGGTTTCCGGGGTGAAGCACTCGCTTCTGTCGCCGCCATAGCCCACGTGGAAATGAAGACCCGTCTGCGCGAAAATGAACTGGGGACACGAATTATCGTTGCCGGCAGTGCAGTACAATCTCAGGAACCGTGCGCCACGGCTCATGGCACCTCTATCGCAGTAAAAAATTTATTTTTTAACACCCCGGCCCGACGCAACTTTTTGAAATCTGATCCGGTGGAGATGCGCCATATCATTGAGGAATTCGAAAGAATTACTCTGGCGCATCCGGATGTCGCCTTTACCGTACTTCACAATCAGGCTGAACTGTTCAACGTTCGTCAGTCGCCTTTGCGCCAGCGAATCGTCAGCATTTTTGGTCCTAAATACAATGAGCGTCTGGTTCCGGTGCAGGAAGAAACCGCCATTGTTTCGGTGAATGGTTTTATCGGCAAGCCGGAATATGCCAAGAAAACAAGGGGTGAGCAGTATTTCTTCGTGAATGACCGGTACATCAAAAACAACTACCTGAATCATGCTGTAACCTCAGCCTTTGACGAACTCATTGGACGCGAGGCGCATCCCTCCTATTTCCTTTATCTTCAACTGGACCCTTCCAGCATTGACGTCAACATTCATCCAACCAAAACGGAGATAAAATTTACGGAAGAACGTTCTATTTACGCCATTATCCGCAGTGCAGTGAGGAACAGTCTTGGCAAATACAACATCTCACCGACCATCGATTTTGATCAGGAAGACGTTTTCAATGTCGCTCCCATGCCCAAAAATATGGAAATTGGTCCTCCTTCCACCAAGGATTATGAGTTTAATCCTTTCGAAAATAACCGTCAGGAAAAACAGCAGTTTCCATCATCATCCAGATCATCTGGCAGTTTCCCGAAAGGGTGGGAAGACCTGTACGTCATTTCTCAAAAAGGAGATGAACAGCAGCCCATGTTTGACCAGGAAGAGCGGGAAAAACCTTTGAGCCAGGAAACCCAGCAGGACCGACCGGTGTTTCAACTTCACCGAAAATACATTCTCACGCAGATAAAGTCGGGTTTGATTATCATCGATCAGCAGCGGGCGCACGAACGCATTCTTTACGAAAAAGCCCTCGAATCACTTCACAAGCAAGGAGGAAGCAGCCAACAACAATTGTTTCCGCAGACTGTTGAAGTGAGTGGTCCGGATTGTGAGCTCTTGCTCGACCTGAAAGACGACCTCCATCGCCTGGGTTTTACCATCGACGGATTTGGAGGAAACGAAATAGTGGTAAATGGAATTCCTACAGAGGCCATTGGGATGCCTGTGGCCGCGCTGATTGAAAATTTACTCGAACAATACAAACATTTTGTGAACGATTTACAGACCGACAGTCGTGATAAACTCGCACGGAGCATGGCCCGGAGTGTCTCTATCCATGAAGGTAAACAACTCAGACCGGTAGAAATGATCGATCTGATCGATCGTCTCTTTGCCTGCGAGCAACCTCAGGTGGCCCCAAACGGAAAGCCAACGATTCTTACCTTTACCGTCGATGAACTCAATAAAAAATTCAAATCCTAGATGAGCGGATTTCAACAGCGAAGTGCATTCGGCAATATGCCGGTCATTGTCAAAAATCTTTTAATCATCAATGGATTGTTTTTCCTGGCCACACTCGCCATGGAGCAGCAGGGGATGTACCTGAGTCGAATTTTGGGGGCCTTTTATTTCGATTCTCCCCTGTTCAGACCATGGCAAATCGTTACGCATATGTTTATGCATGCCAATTTCATGCACATCTTCTTCAATATGTTTGCGTTGTGGATGTTTGGAACAGCGATAGAACAAGTTTGGGGAGCTCAGCGATTTCTCATCTATTATCTCATCACGGGTTTTGGGGCTTTTATATTGCATTACACCGTCGTGAGCATCGAGGCCCAAAATCTGATTGCTGAACTTGGGCCAGATGCTGTGCAAAGAATTAAAACCGAAGGTATCTCGCTTTGGCAGGAAGGCAAAAATTACACGGATCCTGGTTTGAACAGACTGAATATGCTGTACAATATCCCGGTGGTTGGAGCTTCAGGGGCCGTATTTGGCATACTACTGGCTTTTGGAATGATGTTTCCAAACACGAAAATGATCTTCATATTTTTTCCTGTGCCCATCAAGGCAAAATACTTCGTTATGATGTATGGTGCTTTCGAACTCTATTCGGGAATTGCAAACCGACCAGGTGACAATGTGGCCCACTTTGCTCACCTCGGAGGTATGTTGTTTGGATACATCCTGATAAAATACTGGAGCAATAAACACAAATCACGGAGGGAATATTAAGATGGCCTCTATAATAGACGACTTAAAATTCGCGTACCGTTCAGGGAATATTGTCACGCAATTTCTCTTTATCAACATTGCCGTTTTTCTGGCGCTTACCCTGATAAGAATTTTTGGATTCTTCTATAAGGCGAATTTCCTGGGGGCTGTGATGCCATGGATTTCCGGAAATTCGGATTGGAATATCATGTTGCATCGACCCTGGACAATCATCACGTATATGTTTGTTCACGAGAGTTTATGGCATATATTGTTCAACCTGATTCTACTTTATTTTGCGGGCCGCATATTTGCCGATCTGCTAAACGCAAAAAGATTTATCGCTGTTTATTTCATGGGCGGTATCGTGGGGTTTCTGTTTTATTTCGCGGCATACAATCTCTTCCCTGTTTTTGAAGGTGGTCGAAGTATCATATACGGAGCTTCGGCATCCATTATCGCCATCCTGGTTGCCATTGCCACCTATACGCCGCATATGGAATTGAGACTCGTACTCATCGGCAATGTAAAACTGATGTACATTGCCATATTTTTTGTAGCTCTGGATGTCTTGCTGCTCGATGGAGGAAATACCGGAGGACGCCTTGCGCACCTTGGAGGCGCCACCTTTGGATACTTGTACAGCACGGCTTTGAAAAGAGGCAATGATTGGTCAAAAATATTCTATGCGGTAACAGACTTTTTCAGAGATTTGGTGAAACCAAGGCCAAAGATGAAAGTTGCTTCCTCAAATAAACAGGCTTTCCGAACTACTGCCGCGAAACCTCCCGACCGCAAGGACAAAGTACATGAAGAAAAGATCGATTCCATTCTCGATAAAATTTCACGAAGCGGGTATGAAAGTTTGTCAAAAGATGAAAAAGAGTATCTTTTTAATGCAAGTAAGAAATAGGTGATACAACGCATCAGATTGATGGGCAAGACCACGATCGTGGTCGCAAATATTCTGGTAGCCCTCGGTTTGTTGGCTTCTTATCTGGCTACCCATATCAGCCCTGAAAGAGCACCCATTTTGGCTTTTTTTGGAATCGGTTACGGCATTTTATTGGTTCTCAATATCGGGTTTGTTATCTTCTGGCTTCTGATCAAAAAAAGATGGGCACTTCTATCCCTTCTGGCGATTGCAATTGGTTTCAACCATCTGGCGGCCTATTTTCAAGTCTTCCCCGGATCAAATCTCAACGCTGAGCATGTAAAATCTGTCAAAGTATTTTCCCACAACGTCAGGTTATTTGGATGGTACAATTGGCGGACTAACAAGCGGGACCGCGATAATATGATCAACCGGATGCAGCCGGAAGATGCTGATATTTATTGTTTTCAGGAATTTTTTCACAACAGTGAACCTGAAACATTTGAAATCCGCGAGCTATTGAAAAAAAAGCTCGGTGCACCTTATCTTCATGATGTCTATACGTCGACCGTACACAAACATCAACATTATGGAATTGCCACCCTCAGCAAATATCCAATAATCAATCAGGGACGCATTAATTTTACGGATGAACGCGGAAATATCTGCATCTACACGGATATTGACATACTTGGTGATACTGTACGCGTATACAATGCGCACGTGGCTTCTATCCGCTTTACAGACAGCAATTATAAATTTCTGGACGAATTGCAGAACGACACCAGCAAAGTTCGTCCGGAATACCGTGAAGGTGTGAATATTATGCAGAGATTGGTCAAGGCCTACAAGAAACGATCAGCACAGGTTCATCTCATCCTGGACCACATGGAAAAAAGCCCTTACAGAATTATTTTTTGTGGTGACCTCAATGACACGCCCGTGTCTTATAGTTATGGACAGCTTTCGCGAAATATGAAAGACAGTTTCCGGGAAAGTGGTTGGGGAATTGGAAACACGTATCTCGGCCGTTTCCCCTCTTTTCGAATTGACTATATATTTCACGACGAGCGCCTGACGTCGGGCGAATACAAAACACACGAAGAAGATATTTCTGATCATCACGCGATCAGCTGCAGAATATTTCTCGATGCTTCAGAATAACAATTCACAAAATACAAAAAGGTCAGTTTTTAATTTTCGAAGAAATTTCCACACACAAAAAAACCCTACACGATTGACGCATAGGGTTTCAAATGGTGGCGGAGAGGGGGGGATTCGAACCCCCGGTACCCCTTTCAGAGTACGCATGTTTAGCAAACATGTGGTTTCAGCCACTCACCCACCCCTCCGTTGGGGAGCGCAAATTTAATAAGTATTCCCAATTCACACCACAATTGATCAAATTCTTTCGGAATCACTTAGTGTATAAATAACAATAAGATTCGTTTTCCGACGGTAAAATGGTGTACTTTTGATCTCAAATTAGCGCATAATTTACGAAATATCATATGCAAATGCCAGAATCTGCGGGACATCCGCTTAGAGAGACTCATGATGAATTTGGAAGACTTATTTCGCCACAGCTCGACGAAGATGTCAAAAACTACCTCATAGATATCGATGGAACGATTACGGATGATGTGCCAAACGAAGAGCCGGAACGCATGGCGACGTGTGATCCTTATCCGGATGCTCTTGAGATTCTGAACAAGTGGTATGATCAGGGTCACATCATTACATTTTTCACCTCCCGCACGGAAGCGCATAGAGAAATAACAGAAACCTGGTTGAAAAAACACGGATTTAAATATCACGGCCTGTTGGTTGGCAAACCACGGGGAGGCAATTATCATTGGATTGATAACCACATGGTGCGCGCCACCAAATTCAATGGAAAATTTACCGATCTGGTAAAAGTGATGAAAGAAATTGAAGTCTTCCGACGATAAGTTGAACTTTGATTTCATTGGCACGGGTGGTTTATTACCTTTACGGCCCTAAAATACAGCGGTCACAGCATGGAAATTAACATCACTCTCCCCGACGGTTCGGAAAGAAAATATCAGTCAGGCATTACCTCTCTCGACATAGCCAGAGACATTAGTGAAGGCCTTGCCCGCAATGTATTAGCAGCAAAAGTTAACGGAGAAATTGTTGATGCATCCAGACCTATTCAGGCAACTGCCACATTAAGCCTGCTCACCTGGAATGATGCAGAGGGAAAATCCACCATGTGGCATTCTTCAGCCCATCTCATGGCTGAAGCTATTCAACACTTCCTGCCCAATACGAAATTCGCCATCGGTCCTCCTGTGGAGAATGGGTTCTACTACGACATCGATCTCGGTGAGGAAACACTGAGCGAAAAAGATTTCGGGAAAATCGAAACGTATATGCTCGAACTGGCCCGGCAGAAAAATACCTATAACAGACAGGAAATTAATAAGTCAGAGGCGATCGAATATTTTAAAAAGAAAGGTGACCCCTACAAACTGGAATTACTCGAAGATTTGGAAGATGGGTCGATCACTTTTTACCAGCAAGGTGGTTTCACTGATTTATGTCGCGGCCCACACATCCCGGATACCGGATTTATAAAAGCGGTAAAACTGATGTCCATCGCTGGCGCGTATTGGCGGGGAGATGAGAAAAACAAACAGCTCACCCGTGTTTATGGGATTACTTTCCCAAAACAAAAAGACCTGAAAGAATATCTCGATTTGCTCGAGGAAGCGCAGAAACGCGATCACAGGAAACTGGGAAAAGAGTTGGGACTATTTACGTTTTCTCAGAAAGTTGGCGCCGGACTGCCATTGTGGTTGCCAAAAGGCGCGATCCTTCGCGAAAGACTCGAAAACTTCCTCAAGGCGGCCCAGAAGAAAGCGGGTTATCTCCCGGTTATCACGCCGCATATAGGGAGTAAAGAACTGTACATCACTTCCGGGCATTACGCCAAATACGGCAAGGATTCTTTTCAGCCGATACTCACACCACACGAAGGGGAAGAATATTTGTTGAAACCGATGAATTGCCCACATCACTGCGAAATTTACAAAGCTGAGCCCCGGTCGTACAAGGATTTGCCGTTAAGGCTTGCAGAATTTGGGACGGTGTATCGATATGAGCAAAGCGGCGAATTGCACGGATTGACCAGGGTGCGCGGATTTACACAGGATGACGCGCACATGTTTTGCACCCCGGAGCAGGTCAAAGAAGAATTCAAAAAAGTAATAGACCTCGTGCTCTACATTTTCAAGACACTGAGTTTTCACGATTATACCGCACAGGTTTCCTTACGTGATCCCAACAACCCGGAAAAGTATATTGGCTCGGATGAAAACTGGAAAAAAGCAGAAGATGCCATATTGGAAACAGTAAAAGATTCGGGAATCGAATATGTGATCGAAGAAGGTGAAGCGGCATTTTATGGACCAAAACTCGACTTTATGGTTCGCGATGCTATCGGACGGAAGTGGCAGCTGGGAACCATTCAGGTGGATTACAATTTGCCGGAGCGTTTCGAACTGGAATATGTTGGTAGTGATAATCAGCGCCACAGACCAGTAATGATACACCGCGCCCCTTTTGGAAGCATGGAGCGTTTTGTCGCCGTATTGATCGAACATTGCGCCGGACGTTTCCCCTTGTGGCTGACGCCCGAACAAGTGAAGATTTTACCGGTCAGTGAGAAATATCACAAATACGCTGAATATGTTTCAGATCAGCTAAATAATTACGATATTCGCGCCCTCGTTGACGAGCGCAATGAGAAAGTCGGTCGAAAAATACGTGATGCAGAGATGGAAAAAGTTCCTTTTATGCTCATAGTCGGTGAAGATGAAGAGAAAAACAAGACAGTCTCAGTGCGCAAACAAGGAGATGGTGATACCGGAAGCCTAACGGTAGATGGTTTTGCCAAAATGATTGAAAATGAAATTAGTGCCCTTTTGGGCAATGTTAAATAAAAACGAGAAGCCATAGCGAAGAGATTTCAAAAGAGACCAACCAGAAGAGTTGTTCAGGAAGATCCTCACAAGATCAATGAAAAGATTACAGCACGGTCGGTGCGTGTAGTGGCAGACGATGTACCCGCTGATGTTTTCCCGATTGAAGAAGCCATTAAACTGGCGGAAGAACGCGGATTGGATTTAGTGGAAATTGCACCGAATGCCGTACCGCCGGTTTGTAAGATCATTGATTATAAAAAGTTTCTCTACGACCAAAAGAAGAAACAAAAAGAACTTAAGAGCAAACAAGCAAAGATTGTTGTTAAGGAAATAAGGTTTGGGCCCAATACGGACGAACACGATTTTGAGTTTAAACTGGGCCATGCCCGGAAATTT
>JBGTLS010000299.1:0-2029 GCA_041744015.1 Cryomorpha sp.
AAATATATAATTTACGGGTTTCTTATTCCCTGGTTTTAGAATCAATCCAAATGGTGACCGGACCTTCATTGACCAACGTCACTTTCATCGTAGCACCGAAAATTCCAGCCCGCACACTTCCATTGATGTGATCATGAAGGCAGTCGATGAAATACTCATAAAGGGGGATGGCATGATCCGGATTGGCAGCCCGAATGAAAGAAGGCCTGTTGCCTTTTTTCGTTTTCGCGTGAAGCGTAAATTGGCTGATCACAAGCACCTGGGCTTTGATTTCGTTTGCTGAAAGGTTCATCATCTGCATGCCATCATCAAAAATGCGCAGACTGGAGATTTTCCGCGCGAGCCAAAGGGCATCATCCTGTTCGTCTGCTGACTCGATTCCCAGAAAAACAAGTAAACCCTGTCCGATTGACGCGTGTTTCTTTCCCGCGATTGTTACCGATGCTTCACTTACTCTTTGCACCAGTGCTCTCATGTTCTGTAGAGTTCTTTTTCATCGTTTTCAAACATGTTGAGGTAGCTTTTGTAGCGCGTCTCAGCGACTTTCCCAGATTCGATGCCCAGCTTTACGGCACATCCTGGTTCGTTGACATGAAGGCAATTATAATATTTACATTCAGGCAGCAGATCGCGCATTTCAGGAAAGTAACCCGCCAACTCGTCCCGTTCGTGGTCTACCAGTCCAAATCCGCGAATACCCGGTGTATCCACGATGTAACCTCCATCGCTCAGTTTGTGCATTTCTGCAAAAGTGGTGGTATGCTGACCGGTATGATGCGCAATTGAGATTTCTCCGATTCGTATATCAAGAAGAGGATCTATTTCATTGATCAGACTTGATTTTCCAACTCCCGAATGTCCAGATAACAACGAAACTTTTCCTTTCAAAATGTCCTTAAATTCGGAAAGCCCCTCACCAGTAATGGCCGAACAAGCCACCGTGGTGTAATTGAGATCCCTGTACACATCTATGAACGATTCACATACTTCCCGTTCTTCTTTGTCGAGGATATCCATTTTGTTGAAAACAAGAACCACCGGAATATGAAAGGCCTCTGCAGCCACGCAAAACCGATCAATAAAAGCTGGGAAGGTCACAGGGTTTTTTAGGGTAACCACGAGGATGGCCTGATCCAGATTTGATGCGATGATATGGCTGGTTTTTGAGAGATTCACCGACTTGCGAACGATATAATTCCGACGTTCCGAGATTTCATGGATTACAAATTCACCGTCCACACCATCCACCACCACGCGATCGCCGACAGCCACGGGATTGGTGGAGCGGATTTTCGTGTTGCGAAATTTTCCGCGCACGCGGCATTGAATATGCTCACCAGTATCCGTTTCTACCGTATACCAGCTGCCTGTGCTTTTGATGACTGTGCCTTTTTGCATTTTCTCATCGCGAAGTTAGCATATTCGCTCGCTGTCATGGTGCAAATACGTGAAAGCTATGCCGGGGATAAATGTTTAAATTCGCAGTGCACAAAAATCTGGACACTTGTCATTAGAAATTCAAAATGTAACACGGTATTACGGCACGCAGGCGGCGCTCAAAGACGTTAGCTTCAAGGTTAAGAAAGGTGAGATAGTTGGTTTTTTGGGACCCAACGGCGCCGGTAAATCCACCATGATGAAGATTATAACCTGCTATTTGCCACCGAGCAAAGGCGATGTGAAAGTAGCGGGGTTCGACATCTATGATGATTCGCTCAAGGTGAGAAGAAAAGTGGGTTACCTTCCGGAAAACAATCCGCTCTATCCCGAAATGTACATTCGCGAATATCTCAGATTTGTAGCTGGGATTTATGGAATGAAAAATAAAATAGTGCTGGTGGATGATATGATCGATATGGTCGGGTTGACTCCGGAACGACACAAACGCATTGGAGAACTCTCCAAGGGTTACCGCCAACGTGTGGGCCTGGCTCAGGCACTCATTCACGACCCCGAAGTGCTTATTCTCGATGAACCAACGAGCGGTCTCGACCCCAACCAACTCGACGATATCCGGTCACTGATCAAA
>JBGTLS010000300.1:0-8029 GCA_041744015.1 Cryomorpha sp.
GCAGGAGTCATATACATCCGGATTCAACCCACCGGGCCTTTTGAAACAGCTAAAATCATTGAAAGACTCACCACAACCTTAAATCTTTCCTTTGAGCGAACTTTGACGGTGGTAGACTCCAATTCAATCAGACAAAAAAAATTCTGATCCGACCCGACAGCCGCTGATCCCAATCTTTTTTTAAAATCTCAACGCAATATGAATGTGAGGTCCCCGACCCTTCCCCGTCCACCTGTGATACGACCAGCGGGGTAAGATGGACGTGTGGATACAGGAATAAGAAGAGAATTTTGATGGCGTGCTATCACCGAAGCCAAAGTGTTTCGATTAAGCTGCGCAGGATCACAGGTCGGTGATTAAACCAGCTTCCCTCCCATCATCCACAAAACTTAAAGGAGCGCATTTGAATCTTTGGTTGAATCTGCTACATTTGAAGAGGATGGATCCGCTGCCGCGCATATACAGGCCATTAAAAATCTGATGGAAATGCGGATGTTCGAAGGGATTCGATCCGTACACGCTAAAGAGAACAGGATGAGAGGAATACTTATTTTGAGAATCGCGGTAGCAGTAACTTTATTCGCTCACAGTATTCCTGTGATGTTCAATAACGGAGTAAATGATTTCGGAAATTTATATCTGAATCAAATAGGTTTTGCGCCTTTCGGGTTGGCAATAGCCTGGAGCATAAAAATATCTCATGTTATTTCTGCGGTACTGTTTATTTTAAACAAATACATAAATATTGCGTCAATTATTACATTGTTCATTTTAGTCGCAGGAATTGTGATGATTCATTACAGGGAAGGGTGGTTTGTGGTAGGCTCAGGAAGGAATGGAATGGAATTCAACTTTTTGTTAATCTGCATAATTATCGCAATTATGGTAGAAGAAAACGCTCATAAAAGAACCGCCAATAAATTTATGGCAAAACCATGATCTAGCCTGGCCGGAATTAACAGACCGCCCAAACCTGCTTTTTTTAATGCCCGTACTTGCTTTTCTGGCCATTTGCCTGTTTTATCGACCTCATCCGCCCGTGGAGCAAGTTCTTTCCGCGCAATTTCCACTGTTAGAGCCAATATCTCATCCAATGACAAATTTTTGTCCATTTTTCAACCGTTTTATTTAATTCAATTGCAACTTAATCGCCCAATATAACAGGATTATCACGAACTCTACCCAAATAAGTATTCAACCTGAAGCAACGCGCTCACATTTCGATAATTAATTGTCAAGATTTAACTTCTGTTAGATAACGGCCTGGCGTTTGTATGGCAACCAACTTTGAAGTTAACCAAAAACGAAAACACGTAAGCACGAAACGATTGTTATAAAGCGGGTCCTGGATGTTGTTCTAGCCTAACTATTTTCGGCTTTGCCGGGAAGCAAAATTAGAAGCACAAATGTTCTACCCTTGATTTGAATTCCAAATGTTTGAATAAGCACTGAACCTGCTTTTTTCTAAAACCGATGTTGGCGGTCCGTTGATTACTATTTTTCAATTTCGTCCAGTAATACTTTCCATAAGGTATCAGTAGACTTTTCACGAAAAATTCCAAAATGTCCAATGTCTTTGGTATTGTAATCGCTTGCTCTTAAATGTAATTTTGTAACGTTGGCATTTTGATATTTTTGCGTAAACCAATCAACTGCTTCTTTAGGTGCATTGGTGTCATTTTCTATGCTTATCGCAACGATTTTTACAAAAATGGTTTTGAAGAATAAGTCTTGTTCAGAAATTTCGTGAAAAAGATAATTGGGTTTTCTTCCCCAGCTGCTCCATTGTTTGGCTACATTTTTCGGCAAGTTCTCCATTCCGTTAATTTTTTTGGATGGCAAGTATCCGAATGTACTGATAAGTGCAGGGAAAAGTATGTGCCAATTTGCCCACATTTTTAATTTCTCAACACCTTTCCAAAATTTCCAATAACCACTTTGTGCTGCCACTAATATTAGTTTTTGAACCTCTGATGATGACTTCGCCAAACCGATAAGTTGTCCGCCAATACTATGTCCAAGCAAAGTTACTTTTGAATGTGGATATTGTTTTCGAATATATTTAATAACTGCGTCCAAATCTATTTTCCCCCAATCGGAAGCATTATTTTGTAATTGATTTATCGGGAGTTTTAATGAAAGTCCGATACCTGAATAATCAAAAGTTATTACAGAAATGCCATTGTCTGAAATAAATTCCGAAAATTTCTTATAAAACGACTGTTTTACCCCAGTTGCTGATGCAATGATAAGGATCGCATTTTTTTGACTTGCTTCGTAAAGTGTCGCAGTAATATATCCCTTGTCAGTTTTAATGTCCGTTGTCTTCATATCACTTTGATTCTTCTTAAAGTTCAAGTGTTAGGGTTGTCTGCTGCAATGCGCGTCAACGTTTTGCATTTGGCTAGTGGCGGTTTCCGACAATGTATTTTTCATTCCAACATGAACTCGATCCGGAGAACATATGCCGAATGTAAGGATATCCCGCCATAAGTTATATGAGCTGTGTATGTGAACAGAGGCGCTCCCGATAAACTCATTGCGATGGAAACCCGAACTTCTCGCGCATATAAAAGACGTGATGGCAGTGAGCAGCGTCAGCGAGCGCACCGCCTAACGCCGCATGACCTCAATCAAGGCACATCACATGTGGATCTGAGGAGGTACTGTGCATGGTACAAGCTACTCCGCGCTAGTGCGCTGGACTATGTATTATCGAAGCGATGCGATCTCCTGCATGTGGCAAGAACTGGGCGGGTAGAGCGTGGGCCCTGCACGCACGAAATAAGGTCATGGTAAGAATGTTATGTGCGGCTGAAGGAGGTGCGGTAAATTCTGTTTCACGAAATTGTGTTTCTGGATACCGACGGAAAGACCTTTACGGTGCGGATACGGTACATCACCCTGCCCCTTGAATTTATCGATTGGCACGGAGAACTTTCTATCGAAGCTTTGGAAACCTTTGTAGCACGTGTGCTTCCCGTAGAGGATAGATACAGACTGCTCGAATTCTTCGGTCTGATGGTGATGAAATGTTCACAGCAGAGAAGCCTTGGATTGGTAGTGGATTTAAACGTAGGCAATGTCGCCCTTGACCATATGGCACAGACCTTGCGCGCGAAACTAAAGAACAAAAAAAGCATTTGGTTTTGCAGGACAGAGCTGATAAGCGAAGCCCACCGCAAAGCCCTGGGTTTTTGGGAAATTAAGGGCACGGGCCACTCCATTTCCGGCGTGCCAGGATACGACCGGAGGGGAAAAGTGGATGTATGGATACAGGAATAAGACGGGATGATTAGCACAAACCTGCCTCACTGCAAATGGAAAAGTAAAAAGGTTTACAGCACACGAAGAAATATGACCATTTTGCGAGAACCGCGGAAAAGCGCATTCATTGATTTCCGTTAGTTTAGAAATCTTACAGAACGCCATTTATTTGATTGCACTGTTTGAAACTGTCAAATTTCAAAAATCGCTTTGCAAATTTGCCATCTTTTCTTTGTTTTGACTGTTGTTAATTATATCTCTATTTTTATCAAATGGATTTCAAATTCAAATAGATTTAATCATGTTACGAGCCCCCGGATATCACTTCGCGATTGATCGCCAATCGGATTTATTAGCGGATATTGACGTTTGGGAACCGGCAGAAGTAGGTGTGTTCGAAAAAGGGCATATCCATTCTTATTATGAAATGCTGATTTTCAAAAGAGGCGGTGGAACACATCAAATGGCCGATGAGATCTATGAGGTCGCAGACTATTCTATTCACATCCTGGCCAACAATAATTATCATGAATTAAAGAGAACGACTGCCACTGATGGATTTGAAATAATATTTTCTCAGGTTTTTTTAAATCAATTGCAGCAGTTCGACAAAAACACCAATTACATTCGGTATTTCGCACAGTCCAGAGTCCTGAATTTTAAGGAAGATGAATTCAGAGAATTTCAGATATACTTCGATGAGCTGATCAGGCATAAAAACAATAAATCTTTCTTTTATAATTTGGTGTCGTTAATTATTTTGAAAATTATTTCCAGCGATATCGAAGCAGGTGGAAGCACCACTCACATCACATTCGAAAAATCATTGATCGCTCTGGTGAACAAGCATTATAAGGAAAAGCAAAGTCGACACTTCTATGCATCAAAATTTCATATGGGTTTAAACACCTTTCAGCGACGCACAAAGGCGGCATTTGGCAAAAGTGTTATTGAATTGCAAAATGAAAGGATCTTACAGGAAGCAAAATTTCTGATCTCTCAAAATGAAAAGACGATCAAAGAAATTTCAGCAGACTTCCATTTTTCTGACGAAGCACATTTCAATCATTTTTTTAAAAATCATATCGGCATGACACCCGCAGCTTATCGAAAAGCTGCCTTGAATTAATATACAAGATTTTGATAGTAATATACAATCTGGTGTTTTACCTGCCTCATATTTTTGTTAGAATAACTTCTAATCAAAAATACGATGAAAAAATTTACGCTATTTATTACGGCACTTTGTCTCTATGCCTCAAACTCACATGCCCAATGGGTAGTACAGGATGCAGGTTTTACTGGTAACACTTTGGGTTTTTACGAAATATCGATTGTAGACGAAAATGTGGTTTGGGCCGTTTGCTATGATGGAGTTAATGGGCTCGGCAGTTCTACCCCTGTTTTAGATTTTACCCGGACCACAGATGGAGGTGCTACCTGGATACCGGGTACTATGGGCACTGATAATACGCTGGCTTTTTCCACCATTTTCGCTTTAAGCGACACGGAAGCCTGGGTGGCGATGCATAAGCAAAATTTTACAACCGGCGGTGGCCTGTTTCACACCACGGACGGAGGATTAACCTGGGAGCACTCCAATCCCGGAGTCGTGTTTGACAATGGTTCCTTTCCCAATTTTGTCTATTTTAAAGATCAACTCAATGGAATAGCCGGAGGCGACGCCAATGGGGGATACTTTGAAATTTACACCACCACCGATGGAGGAATAAACTGGACCCGCACCCCGCAGGCCAACATTCCGGACCCCATATCCGGTGGACAATATGGCTGGTTCAACGGTTACTCGGTTATTGGAGACAACGTTTGGTTTGGAACCAACCTCGGACAAATGTATAAATCAACAGATTTCGGACTTACCTGGTCAATCTATACAGTTGATCCCGGAATGAACACCGTCTACGAAATTGCATTTAATGACAATGGTCTGCACGGCTTAACCAATATACGGACATCGAACAATACGGTAATTCTATTCTCCACAGTCGATGGTGGCTCTACCTGGACGCAAATGCCCTCCCATCCCCAATGGAAACGAAGCAGGGTAACATCGGTTCCAGGCACTTCCACCTTTGTATCAACTTCAGTGATTTTTTCAAACAGAGGATCTTCGTATTCCACAGATAATGGTGCTACCTGGATCGAAATCGAATCTGTACATCAAAAAGCAGCATGCAAATTCCTAAACAGCACCACCGGCTGGGCCGGGGGATTTTTTAATGATAATCCACAGTTTGTAATATCGGGTGGACTATACAAATGGGATAATTCCATACTGCTCGGTATTGAAGAAAATGCCACTGCCAGATTTTATTCCGTCTATCCAAATCCGGCAGCGGACATACTCAATATCAGCTATGGCGTACAGGCGTCTGTGGATGATTTACGATTTTATAATTCTGTTGGAAGCCTCGTGAAGGAAATCAATAACTCAAATGGTCAGGCCATTGACATCAGTGATCTGTCTTCCGGAATTTATATCATACAGTCGAAAAACCATCCGGCGATATACCAGAAATTCATAAAACTGTAGATTATGTCTTAATGAAACGATTGGACCGTCGAGTAGGCAACGGGAATTTCACCCCGAGCCTCTCACAGAACCGTACGTGATAGTCTCCCATCATACGGCTCTTCTAATGTGATATACAAAGATAGCTCAACCTTTTTCAAGTTGGCAGACTGTACATCAAATTAGCTCATCCCTTCGCTCCATTTCCATTACAGAAACTTCAGCACTACTACGGATGAGTCCGCCCCTGTATAATACTTCGGTATTCTGCCTCTAAGTTGAGCTTATTGCGCATTTCCTTTTGCAATACTATACAGGTTCCCGAGTTCCGTAAATAAGCCCGAATAATGGTCATGCCTCTTGTATGACGCCTGCCATCCAGCCAGTAAACAGGTATCCGCTGGACTCTTCATGCCTGGCATACTTCAGGCACTTTTGACAGATTGTTGCATATTCTCGACACTTCATCAGAGGTTCACTTGTATTCATCTCCATTATTCATAGCTGACCACGCTCATGACGCAGCCTTTTCCATAACGCTCAATACCTTGACATTTTACCAAAGCACCTTATGGTGTTTTACTCATAGATTATTTGTTTTTTATTGGTATTCGAGCGCTTCGCTTAAGTTGATGCTCCCCCCTGCAGGACAACACCGGTGGGTCGGTTCCACCATCTTAATTACAGTTGCGTAACGATTGTCAGCCATTCGTTACTCTCGGCACACATATAGCTTGTGGCGGCTTCCGAAGAAATATCTATCATTCCCCGATAATCCTGATCCGACCATCCATCCGTTAAAAGGAACAAGGGCGGTCCTCCTCATAAATCCCCAACTTCTGGAAATCCCAGACATCCTGCAAATCCTGATTCAGAAGTGAAGAATGATGATTGCTAATGGATTTCACAAATCTTCACAAATCATGACAAAATAACTTTATTTTAACATTGTGTTAATTTTGAAAAATATTTATCTTCCCCCGTTTATTTAAACAACCCGCATCCAATCGTCTGGATGCGTCAGTACAGGTACTTACCGGGTGGAGAAAGATTCAATAGTGCTTGTCTTACAGACTTAACTGAACCGATAAAAATCTGAGGAATGGATTCGTACATGAACACTTTATTAGAAGAAATCAGAGTCGCAATCGCAGAGATTGAAACATTCTTTCCCCGGGGCAACCTCATAGAACATTGTGTACAGGACCCCGAGATCAGGCTCGTGATCGGAAAAAATGTTGAGCTGATCAGAGAACGGACCAACCACCTCCTAAAAGTGGAACCGGAGATCCCTATTTCCGATATCTGGAAGAGTCTGGTTTCAAAAAATTTAACCAGGACGTGTGGTGAGATATTAACAGAGGTGGCCATTTGGACACTGCTCGTCATCCATTTGCCCGTGATAAAATCGGACATTGGCCGGTTGATTCCCGCATAACTTCTCATGTCAGCCCCGGTGATGAGGCGGTTTTAATGAATAACCGTTCTTCCATCATACAGCAGCTTTAGAGCGAAAGCAACAGCCTTCTTTCCTACAGCGACATACGTGCGCAGTCCGATACTTTTAACAAGTTCCCTGATGGGCATTATTGCCTTATTCAACGGGCTTTTTACTACTTTCACCGCCAATTATCAAAAGTCTCATCGTGCCATTTACCATAAATCACTCCATATATAGCCGAAAGGCAAATCTCCTGTGGACCGTTTTGTTCCTCTTCTTCATGATGGGAACTGTTGAAGCACAGGATACTTTGACAGATCCGGCCAAACTCAAGGCGATGTCGCTCGAAGAATTGATGGATCTGGAAGTCACATCCGTGTCCGGATATTCTGAAAAATTGACGAATGTAGCCTCCGCTATTCAGGTTATTACCGCCGAAGATATCCGCCGGTCGGGTGCCACCAACCTGCCCGAAGCCCTGCTCCTCGCCACCAACCTCCAGATGGCCCATTTTGCTTCCAACGCCTGGATCATAGGTGCCAGAGGCTTTAACGCCGTTTTTGCCAACAAACTTTTGGTGATGATCGATGGTCGCGTGGTCTACTCACCGCTTTTTGCCGGGGTATTGTGGGATGTACAGTCCGTATTGCTCGAAGACATTGACCGTATTGAAGTGATCAGCGGTCCGGGCGGCGTTCTTTGGGGTGCCAACGCCGTGAATGGGGTCATCAACATCATCACCAAATCATCCGGTGAAACCCAGGGGTTTTATGGCTCCACAATCCTCG
>JBGTLS010000301.1:0-12959 GCA_041744015.1 Cryomorpha sp.
CACATACCGATTCTTAGATCCCTTATAACCCCCGCGGCCCTGTCATCCCGAGTGTTTAAAATTTTTTAAATATTCAGAAAGGAGATGACAGGTGAAGAATTAATGATGAGAAAGGCTGCAAGCAGCTTTGAAGATTCTGAAGGGAGGGAGTAGGCGCTGCTGCGCAGCTTGTTTTTTAACATGAAGGCCATGAAGGGATGAAGGACATGAAGAGTAAGTCCTGAAAATTGGTAGTGACTACTAATCAATATGATATGCGAAATTTGGAAAACACTGTCATTGGTAAGCGCAGCGAGGGGATCCCCTTATCGCTCAAGGGAAACTTCGGTATACGCAATAGACCATCGGTATTATTTCAATGCAGCGTGCATGACTGAGTGTATAAAGTGGGAAACCTCGTTGGTATTACGCATGGAAGGGAAGTAACTTAGCCGTAGGCGCTCTCATGACCGAAGGGAATAATCCTCAAATCAACAAATCATCTCCCAGCGCGTCTAAATCTTATCTTCTCAAAAAATCCACCTCGGTAGGCATTTTCCATTTTCAATTCATTTTCAAATCAACTCATCCCCAAATCACCCCATCCTCAAATCAACTCATCACCACATCCTCAAATCAACTCATCACCCCATCACCCCATCACCTAATCAATATTATCAAATCCCTTTTCTGACCTTTTAAATTATCTTAGCCAAAAAATTTCCATTGCACCGGGGAATCGTCATCATACCCACGTACAACGAAAAGGGCAACATTCGCCGGATTATCGAAGCTGTGATGGCTTTGGATACACCTCTCCATGTATTGGTTGTTGACGATAATTCGCCAGATGGAACTGCCGACATCGTGCGGTCTCTACAATCAGATTTACCCGACAAATTGCATCTTCTGGTACGAATGAAAAAGCAGGGTTTGGGCACCGCTTATATCGCGGGTTTCAAGCATTGTATTGCGCTCGGTTACGATTATATATTTGAGATGGATGCTGACTTTTCGCACAATCCAAATGATCTTCCGAGACTACTTGAAGCCTGTACAGACCGGGGTGTAGATATGAGTGTAGGTTCGCGCTATGTGAGGGGCGGTAAAGTGAACAACTGGCCGGCTTCCCGTATTCTCATCTCCTATTTCGCCTCGCTTTATGTGCGAGCCGTCCTCTGGGTCAATATCAAAGATGCCACCGCCGGCTTTGTGTGTTATCATCGCAAAGTGCTCGAAACCATCAATCTGGATGAAATCGAATTTGTGGGATATGCTTTTCAAATCGAAATGAAATACGCTGCGATCAAAAACGGTTTTTTACTTGAGGAAGTACCCATCACCTTCATTGATCGCCAGGTGGGCAAGAGCAAAATGAACATCGGGATTTTTAAAGAGGCATTCTTCGGTGTACTCAAAATGAAAATGAACCGCAAGCAATGGGCAGTTTCCTGATCAGACAGGCCACAGTGGTTAACGAAGGCAGGCAAATGGTCTGCGACGTCCGGATAGCCAATGGGCTGATAACCGAAATAGCGCCCACCATCAGGGCCGACGCACCTTACGAGGAAATAATCGAAGGTGCTGGTTTGTATCTTCTCCCCGGAATGATTGACGATCAGGTGCATTTTCGCGAGCCTGGCCTTACGGCAAAAGGGGAGATCGCCACAGAGTCGCGCGCGGCCGTGGCCGGAGGCATCACCAGTTTTATGGAAATGCCCAATACAGTGCCTAATACGCTCACCCAGGCATTGCTCCAGGACAAATACGACCGGGCAGCCGAAGTTTCCGCAGCCAATTATTCTTTTTTCATGGGTGCGTCAAATGACAATCTTTCTGAAGTTTTACTCACCGACCCGAAAAGGGTATGCGGAGTCAAAGTTTTCATGGGTTCCTCCACGGGAAATATGCTGGTGGACAATGCCAAAACCCTCGAAGGCATATTTCGCGAAAGTCCTACTATCATTGCAACCCATTGCGAAGACGAGGCAACAATCCGCGCCAATACGGCCCATTTTCTGGAAAAGTACGGCGAAGCCGTGCCTTTCACTGCTCATCCGCTTATCCGTTCGGCAGAAGCCTGCTACCGGAGTTCGTCCATGGCGGTGGAACTTGCGTCGAAACACGATGCCCGCCTTCACATTTTGCACATATCCACATTGCGCGAAACGGCCCTCTTTAGTGGTGATGTTCCGCTTTCGCAAAAAAAAATCACCGCAGAAGCCTGTATTCACCATCTTTGGTTTACCGATGTCGACTATGCCGAAAAGGGCAGTTACATCAAATGGAATCCGGCGGTAAAAACCGATGCCGACCGCGAAGGCATCCGCGCTGCGATAAACAGCAACCGCATTGATGTGATCGCCACAGACCACGCGCCACATACCCTCGAAGAAAAAAATCAGACGTATTTCAAAGCGCCTTCTGGCGGACCTTTGGTACAACATGCCCTACCAGCGCTTTTGGATTTATACCATCAGGGCGTTTTCAGTTTGGAAAAAATAGTCGAAAAAACCAGCCATAACCTCGCCACATTGTTTCAGATCAGCAACCGTGGTTTTATCCGCGTGGGTTATGCCGCCGATCTTGTTTTGGTCGATCTGAACCGGCCTTTGTTGTTGGAACGAAAAGATCTTCTGTACAAATGCGGGTGGAGTCCATTCGAAGGTCATCAGTTTCAATCTTCGGTGGTTTGTACTTTTGTAAATGGCAACCTCGTGTACCGCAATGGAAAAATTGATGATTCAGTCCGTGGGGAGCGACTCAGTTTCGACCGATGAAAAAATTATTGAGTTTAATTCTTGTAGCCATATTCATTCAGGCATGTGGACCAGATAAACCACAACGTCCGGAAGGTGCCCTGAACGAAGCAAAATTTATTGCTGTGATGATCGACGTACAGCTCAATGAAGGCATGAAATCGCAGCGTAAAATGCGCGACAGGCAGGCTGAGGTTGATGCAAAAAATTACGTGGCCATATTTGAAAAACACGACATTACAAAAGAGGAATTTTTAAAAACCTATAGTTTTTACCGTGAGAATCCCGCCCAGATGGAAATTGTTTACGAGGCAGTTCTCGACAGTCTGAGTGCCCTGGAGGCCGAAATCAAACAGTCATTTACAGCCGATCAGAATGCCCGGCGCGACAGCATCAACGAGGCCCAGAAAAAAATCCGCGAAGATCTGAAAGGCTTGAAGATACCGGAATGAATTCGGTATTTAGTTGTCTTCGGACCTTCTCATTGTTATAGGCATTTTTGATCGATGCACTCTTCGCAGTTTCTTTGGTGATGCGGGGTACCTTCCCGGTAAATGATGACCCCAGCGCCAACGCTCTCCACGCCAGTCCGAGCATCCATGGTTTCACAGCGAAATGAGGCGGCTTATTGCCAAAAGTTTCCGCCGCCGTATTGAGCAATTGCCGGAATGGCAGATTTTCAGAGCTCAGGATGAATTTTTCGTTTACCACATCGCTTTCCATCAGGGTGATGCTCATCCGGCTGACGTCCCGAACATCGACATAGCCCGCAGTACCACCCGGATAATATGGTATACCTTTTTGCAAAAGCGCCATCAGCATCCCGCTGCTTTGCATGGGTTTGGAAGGACCGAGGATGATGGACGGATTGACGATTACTGCGGGCAGACCTTCGGCAGTGCCGCGCCACACTTCCCGCTCAGCGAGGTATTTGCTCAAACCGTACACGGAGTTGTTTTGGCTGCGTTTCCAGCTGGTTCGTTCTGTAGATGGCGATCCATCGGTGTTTTTTCCAAGTGTAGACACCGAACTGATATGACACAGTTTCACCACACCTGCTTCGATGGCCGCGTTTACGACATTGGTGGTGCCATCGCCGTTTATTTGTAGAAGCTTTTCAGCATCCCGGGCGGAGTATGAGACCAGTGCCGCGCAGTGATAAACATGTGACACTCCCACCATGGCCATTTCCAGACTTTGGATGTCTAACACGTCACCGTCAATCCATTCCAAACGATTGAATAATTCGGCCCCCTGGGTACCATCATAGAATTCAAAAACCCTTTTGACGAAAGTCAGATCGCTGTCCGGCCTTTTCATCGCCCTAATGGATTCTCCGGCGTGCAGAAGATCAAATGCCAGCCTTGTCCCAACGATGCCTGTGCTGCCGGTAATGAGTATCATGCTGCGAAAGTAAGGGCATTTTCTCAACTTCGATTCTCAGGAGAGTGCAACTGACCCAAAGACATTTTGTTAATTTAGCCCCACAGAAAGTGTAATTTGAACAATAACTATGGAAGAACTACGTAACCGCACCGTCATCGAAGAAGTCAGTCCACTTGTGAATGGTGGTCTTTTTCCCATCAAACGGATAGCAGGACAACGAGTCGATCTGGAGGCTCATATATTTTCCGACGGCCACGATGTGGTCAATGCACGACTATTTGTCAAACACAAAAAGGACCGAACCTGGACCATTCTCCCGATTGAACATCTCACAAACGATGAATGGACGGCAGGATTTGATGTGCCCAAACAGGGTATGTACACCTACTATATCGAGGCCTGGGTTGACTACGCCCTCAACTGGCAACACGAGCTCGACCGCAAGGTAAAAGGTGGACAACACGTGGATGTGGAATTGCTGGACGGGATTCAATACCTCGACAAACTACATCCCAAAGATGCTGCATCAAAAGCCCTGATTAAAAAGGGGAAATCGCTCTTTACCGACAAAAAGAAATATGAGGAAGCCCTTAAGTTGGCTCTCTCCCCGGAATTGAAAGCCCTGTTTCAGGGTTTTCCATTTCAAACTTTCACCACGCGTACACCAGAGTACCAGGTATGGGTGGATCGTGAAAAAGCGGGATTCAGCGCCTGGTACGAATTCTTTCCCCGCAGCAGCAGCGCGGTTGCAGGTGCCCACGGGACATTTGCGGATGCTGCCAAAAGGCTTCCCTATGTCGCTGAAATGGGTTTTGATGTGGTCTATTTTCCACCGATACATCCCATTGGCGATGTAAACAGAAAAGGGAAAAACAATGCGACCACCGCCGAAAAAGACGATGTGGGTTCGCCCTGGGCCATTGGTTCCAAATTGGGCGGACACAAGGATATCAATCCTGCCCTGGGAACACTTGCCGATTTTAAAAAGTTTATCAAATCAGCCAACGAACTGAATATCGAGGTGGCCATGGATTTTGCATTGCAATGCGCCCCGGATCACCCTTACGTGAAAAGTCATCCGCAGTGGTTTCGTTGGAGACCTGATGGAACAGTGCAATACGCCGAAAACCCGCCAAAAAAATATCAGGATATCCTGCCCATACACTTCGAATGTGGTGACTGGCAAAATTTGTGGAAGGAACTGCTCAGCATCGTCACCTGGTGGGTGGAGCAGGGAGTCACCATTTTCCGGGTGGATAATCCCCACACGAAGCCGTTCAGATTCTGGAGATGGCTCATTGCGCAAGTCCACGAAAAAAATCCCGACATCATCTTTTTGGCTGAAGCCTTCACCCGCCCAAAGATTATGCACGAGCTGGCAAAAGTGGGCTTTACTCAGAGTTATACCTACTTCACCTGGCGCACCAACAAGGCGGAACTCACGGAATACATGGAAGAGCTGTCCACAGATCCGTCGCGGCAGTATTTTCAGCCGAATTTCTGGCCGAATACCCCTGATATCCTGCCCTATGAGTTGCAACAACCCAATGAGGCGACCTTTCTGGCGCGGTACTTCCTGGCCGCCACACTGAGTGGAAATTACGGGATGTACGGCCCGGTGTATGAAAATATGCTCTTTCAGGCCGTGCCAGGCAAAGAGGAATATATAGACTCCGAAAAATACGAGATCGGTCGCCACGTCTGGGATACACGCGGAAAGTTAAAGCAGGTGATCAAAATGATCAACCAGATCAGAAAGGGGAATCGGGCTTTTCACAATACCTATAATTACCGGGCATGCACCGTTCAAAATGATCAGCTCATGGCATATCTGAAATCAGATGGGAAGGAAAACCACGTGCTGTGCGTTGTGAATCTCGATCCTTATTACACCCAATCGGGCATGGTTTCACTTCCACTACACTTACTAGGCATCAATATTGATCAACTTTTTACCGTGATCGACTTGATCACGCAGGCGTCCTACCCATGGCGCGGTGAATGGAATTATGTGGAATTAAACCCCCACGGTCTGCCTTTTCATTGTTTTAAAATTATAAAGTAATATGGCTGTTGTAGTGCAGGTTGTTGGCAATTCATGGAAGGAAATTTTCACCAATGATGGAAATCTCCTCGATGTATTTACCAATGGTGTTTTGCCTGGCTACATGAAACGCATGCGCTGGTTTGGCGCGAAGTCTTCCCATATCAAACACTACTATATTGATTATCTCATGCCTTATGAGAATAAGGTTGATGAGCCGGTGTATATTTTATTTGTAGAAGTGGTATTCGCTGCATCCAATACAGAAACCTATTTCATTCCCATCACGCTTTCGCAAAAACCGGAAGAGGAGCGCAGTATCATTTGCGAAGTTCGCAACGAGGCCGGAAATTCTCAGGGATATCTGATTGATGCCATTTACAGCGAATCTTTTCGAGTGAGCCTTTTTTCGAACATTGTAGAACGAAGTAAAATCGACCTGAACATTGGTCAGTTGCGTTTTGGCAGAGGCAAAATTCTAAGCAGTGATATTGATGTTTCGCAGGTGACCTCACGCGTACTCACTGTCGAGCAGAGCAATTCAACCGTGGTATACGACGACAAATATTTTCTGAAAATTTACCGCAAACTATTTCGAAACAACAATCCCGATCTGGAGCTAACACGTTTCCTTTCGGAAAAAAGCAGTTTCCCGCATTCGCCCGGTTATGCCGGAAGCATCGAATGGGTGCGGGCCGATTATTACACGGTGTCGCTCGGTCTCATGCAGGAAAAAGTCGAAAATCAGGGTGAAGCATGGAACGACACCCTGACGGAAATAGAGGGATTTTTTCACCGGATTGAGTCTTCCGGCATGGCTGCGGACGATCTGCCAAAAGTAGGATTGTATAAGAAGATCATGCTCAGTGAGGTGCCTCCCGTATATTTTGACCTTGTAGGCGAAAAGTTGTTTGACAAAGTGCGAAAACTCGCTGAGCGCACAGCAGAAATGCACGTGGCTTTGTTTTCTGACAAAACGGACCGGCACTTTATCCCGGAGAGTTTTACAAGCGATTACACGGTATGGTTGCTGAACAGGGTGATGTACATGTTTGATCAGCGGTTTCATTTGCTGGAGCAAAACATCGGCAAACTCAGCGGCAAAGCGCTGGAATACGCTGAGTATTTTATCGAGCACAAAGACATCATCAAAGACAAACTTCTCAATTTTGATGAGCAGAATCTGAACAGCGCACGAATAAGAATACACGGCGATTATCACCTCGGTCAGGTACTCATCACCGGCGATGATTTTTGCATTCTCGATTTTGAAGGTGAGCCGGAGAGCACCATCCGCGACCGAAAAGTAAAACAGCCACCCATCAAAGATATGGCCGGTCTTTTCCGTTCTTACCATTATGCTGTTTTTGCCACCGTATTTCAGCGGATGAAAGACCGTGACAAAACTGAATTTTTTACCGAAGCAGGTGGAAGACTGTACAGGGTTTTGGTAGGAGTGAGCTTGCATTACTACATGAAAACAGCCATGGATGGCGGGTTGAACATCGGTTACACAAAAGAAATCGACTTTCTGTTGCGTTACCATCTGTTTGAAAAAGCGATATATGAATTGGGGTATGAACTGCATGCCCGACCCGATTGGGTGATTATTCCCCTCAAGGGAATTATGCAAATATTAAAGAACGAATAATATGACGATGCCTTCTGTGATTTCAATGAGCCTTTTTACCGATTTTGATATCCATCTGATCGGCGCTGGTAAACACTACAAACTCTACGAAAAAATGGGCAGTAAGCTCATCGTTCACGACGGCGTAGCGGGTACTTACTTTGCCGTGTGGGCTCCCAATGCGAAAAGTGTATCGGTGATCGGTGAATTCAATGGATGGAACCGCGATAGCCATAAACTACAAAGCAGATGGGACAGCAGTGGAATATGGGAAGGTTTTATACCCGGGGTTGGCGAAGGCACTATTTACAAATACAATATCCGCACCCGGGGTAGTGGTGCTTCTCTTGAAAAAGGAGATCCATTCGCTCAGCAGTGGGAGACTCCCCCCAAAACCGCATCGGTGGTAAGGGAGGTAAAATATAAATGGCGTGATGCCAAATGGATGAAAAACAGGGCAAAAATCAATTCCCTGGACGCCCCTGTATCTGTGTACGAAATGCACATTGGTTCCTGGAAACGAAAATTTGACGAGCAAAATCGTTCGCTCACTTACCGCGAACTTGCCGCAGAGCTGGTGCCTTACATCAAAAATCTGGGTTTCACCCACGTTGAATTTATGCCCGTAATGGAACACCCGTTTTTCGGGTCGTGGGGATATCAGATCACCGGTTACTTTGCCCCTTCTTCGCGGTTTGGCTCTCCGGAAGATTTTGCTTTTCTGGTGGATGAATTACACCGGGCCGGAATTGGCGTCCTGCTCGATTGGGTACCGAGCCACTTTCCGGGCGATGCCCATGGTCTCTTTCGCTTTGACGGTACCTCACTCTACGAGCACGAAGACCCGAGACTTGGTTACCATCCCGATTGGAAAAGTTTTATTTTCAATTACGGCAGAAATGAAGTACGCTCGTTTCTCGTGAGCAATGCTATTTACTGGCTCGACCGGTTTCACGTCGATGGAATCCGCGTGGATGCGGTAGCTTCGATGCTTTATCTCGACTACAGCCGGGAAGAAGGAGAGTGGATTCCCAATAAATTCGGCGGGCGTGAAAATCTCGATGCCATTGTATTTCTGCGAGAGATGAACGAAGCCATTTATAAAGAATTTCCCGATGTGCAGACCATCGCCGAAGAAAGCACATCATGGCCCATGGTGTCCAGACCGACAAGCGCAGGCGGACTCGGTTTTGGAATGAAATGGATGATGGGCTGGATGAACGACGTTCTGGTCTACATCAAGGAAAACCCCATTAACAGAAAGTATCATCAGAACAAGATTACGTTTAGTCTGGCCTATGCTTTCAACGAAAATTTCATGCTGCCCTTCTCCCACGATGAGGTGGTGCATGGCAAGGGATCATTGCTGAGCCGGATGCCGGGTGACGAGTGGCAGCGCTTTGCCAATATTCGGGTGCTATACTCCTGGATGTTTACCCATCCCGGTACGAAACTGCTTTTCATGGGAAATGAGTTTGCACAATTTTCCGAATGGAAACACGATGAAAGTCTTCTCTGGAATCTGTACGGGTTCAGTTATCACAGCGGTATAGCCGAAATGGTAAAAGAACTCAACGAACTCTACCGCGGTCAGGAAGCACTTTATGAGCTGAATTTTTCAGGACCGGGTTTTGAGTGGATCGATTATAGCGACAACAAAAATTCCATTCTCTGCTTTTATCGCAAAAGCAAAGGGGGAGGAAAGAAATTGCTTATTGTCGGTAATTTCACACCAGTATCGCACGAAGTTTACCGGGTGGGTGTGGACGAAACGGGAAATTTTAAAGAGATATTCAACAGCGATAGTTTGCGTTTTGGCGGAAGCGGATTTGTTAACCAATCTCTTGTGAAAGCTTCCGAAGAATCTGCACATGGCAGGTCACATTCGGTCGAAATTCGCGTACCACCATTGGGATTTGTAGTTCTGGAGCCAACCCGTAAGTAAATTTCAGGTTTATTTTTTTTGACCATGACAAAATATATTTGTGTCCACGGACATTTCTATCAGCCACCGCGGGAGAATGCCTGGCTTGAAAAAATAGAATATCAGGACTCTGCTGCGCCTTACCATGATTGGAATGAGCGCATCACACAGGAGTGTTACGGTCCGAATGGGGCTTCGCGCATACTCAACGAAGACCAGAAAATAGTCGATATCGTCAACAACTACGCCCGGATGAGTTTCAATTTTGGGCCAACTCTACTGAGTTGGCTGGAAATCTTCCGCCCCAAGACCTATGCTGCCGTGCTGGATGCAGATCAAAAGAGCATGACGTATTTCGGTGGTCATGGCTCTGCCATGGCGCAGGTGTACAACCATATTATTATGCCCCTTGCCAACAGGAGGGACAAGGAAACACAGGTGCTCTGGGGATTGAAGGACTTTGAATCGCGATTTCAACGCAAAGCTGAAGGCATGTGGCTTGCTGAAACGGCTGTGGATACTGAAACGCTCGAAGTGCTAGCGGAAAATGGAGTTGTATTTACGGTGCTCGCTCCACGACAGGCGAAACAGTTCAGAGCGATGAACAGCCTGACCTGGGAGCAGGGTATCGATCCCAAGGTACCTTATCTCTGTCAGTTGCCTTCCGGCAAAAGCATCAACTTGTTTTTTTATGATGGGGAGCGATCTCAGGCTGTGGCTTTTAAAGGACTGCTCAAGGATGGCCGTGAGTTTGCCAATTATCTGGTCAATGGTTTTGACAACCGAAAAGAAAATCAGCTTCTGCACATCGCAACGGATGGCGAGAGTTACGGACATCACCACCGATACGGTGATATGGCGCTGGCATATTGCCTTCGCTACATTGAGACCAACAACCTCGCAAAAATTACCAACTACGCTCAATACCTTCAACTCAATCCTCCAAAACACGAGGTGGAAATACACGAAAATTCCTCCTGGAGTTGCGTACACGGTGTGAAGCGCTGGCAAAGCGACTGCGGTTGTAATACTGGCGGAAGGCCCGACTGGAATCAAAAATGGCGCAAACCCCTTCGCGATAGCCTGGACTGGCTGCGCGGCGAACTCACGGAAATTTTCGAAAGAGAATTGGAAAACTACCATCCGGAACCATGGAAATTGCGAAATCTATATATAGAGGTCATTCTTTCGCGCACCCCGGATAAAGTCGATCGTTTTCTTCTCGATAATTTTGGAAATTTGAGTGCGGCGGAGCGCACACACGTGATGCGCCTGATGGAAATGCAGCGACAGGAACTCCTGATGTATACGAGCTGCGGCTGGTTCTTCGACGAGATTTCGGGCATTGAAACCGTGCAGATTTTGCAATACGCCTGTAGGGCTATCCAACTGGCTGAGAGCGAATCGAGCGAAGTTTTGTCCCCAGCCTTTAAGGCGAAGCTCAGTGAGGCCGTCAGCAATATTTCCACCCTGGGAA
This sequence comes from Cryomorpha sp., assembly GCA_041744015.1. Lineage (GTDB taxonomy): Bacteria > Bacteroidota > Bacteroidia > Flavobacteriales_D > Cryomorphaceae > JBBQZU01. The sequence goes on from JBGTLS010000301.1 coordinate 11,200, forward strand.
ATGGGTTGAACGTATTGGAAAAATATGTGGAGCCTTCCCAGCTTACGCTTACGCAAATCGGCATGCACTATGCCGTAGCTTCATTGTTTGCCGAAGATCCGAACAACATATCGGTTTTTAATTACAATTGCCGGTCAACCCATTTCAAACGCATGTCGCAGGGCAGCCAAAAACTCGCCGTTGGTCGTACGCACATCGATTCACGGGTTACGCTCAGCCAAAAGGAATTCAGCTACGTGGTGATCTACCTTGGCCAGCATCACCTGATCGGAAAGGCTTTTGAAGATATTCCGCTCGAAGAATATGAGGCATTTGGCGAAAAGCTCATGAAGGCTTTTTCAAATTCAAATCTCACGGAAGTACTCGAACTGTTCAGGATGTATCCCGAACAGCGCAGTTTTTCCTTTTTCGACATGTTTAAGGATGAGCAAATCAAAATGCTCGAAGGCATCTTAAAATACGGAGAAGAACTAGCGGCGTCTTCGTACCGCAAGATCAATGAGCGAAACTACAACATCATCAACGTGATGCGCACCACCCATCTCCACCCGCCCCAAATGTTGGTGAAAAATCTGGAAATGGTACTGAATATCGAACTCCGTGAACTTTTCAAAACGGGAACGCAACGAGTGAATATTCTCGAGTTGCGGCGTGTGGTGCGGGATATCCGCAAATGGAAGTTCCGGATGGACCATGCTGAACTCAATTTTATATGCGCCAATAAACTCAATGAGCTCCTTAACAACCTGGTCTCGCTGAACAATGGCACGGCCAAAAAAGCGTCTGATATGATCGAAAATATGCAGAGCGCCCTGGATTTGCTCGCGAAAGTTGGTGTGTATCCGGATCTCAATGAGATTCAGGATGCCGTTTTCACAAGCATAAAAACCATGGAGCCGGATGTGCCTCAGGAAATGAAGGATAAAATTTTCGCTTTCGCAGAATACATCAATCTGGACGTACTGCGTTTTCGCGAAAGTCGGTTGGTGAGTTAATAAAAAAATCGATGGGAGGACGACTACCAGCATGACAATGTCTTGCGTTTGGCTGTTATTGGCAGTGGTGTATTATAAAAATATGGGCTGTCTCAATCCTGAGGCAGCCCATATTTTTTAAACGGTTACTCGATTGGTTATCGGGCGATCATAAACTTATCTATCACGGTCTCATTGATTGTTGTGAGACGGTAAATGTAAACTCCATTTGGTAAAGCATTTCCATCGAATTCCACGCGATATTCGACATCAGAGCTAACCACCTGGTTGAAAAGTTCGGCGATTTTACGTCCACTCATGTCATAAACCTCAAGCGTGGCTGTACCTTCTTTGTCTACGCTAAAAGTAGCATTCGAAAAGCCCGTTGTTGGATTTGGTGATGACTCCAAACTAACTCCGCAATTTACCTTGTTTACCACAATTGTGTTTGAGGTAACAAAACAAGGGGGTAATTGCGGAGGTGTTATGGCGCCCAAATTCACGTTTGGTCCATACGAGCCACGTGTTACGCGGTAGGTGCCGGCAGGGCGTGTAGTAAAATTAAACACACCTGTTGTATTCTGGGCAAGTACCTGAGTTCCGTTGCTGTTCAACAATGCCCAGACGAAATTCGGCCCTTGACTGCCGGTAGACGAGAAACCAAGTGTTCCGGTGCAAATAGTCGTTGAACCGTTGGCTGAAATTGTTCCACCAGTAAGCTGGATAGTTGAAATCTGAAGCAAATTCGACTGGTTAAAACATCCTGACAACTGGCTCACGTTGGTG
>JBGTLS010000302.1:0-3196 GCA_041744015.1 Cryomorpha sp.
GACTAAACGCAAGCTAAAATCCATAGAAAGAGCTGTAGGTTGACCCTTTTATTCCTAGAGTTGCTCGTTTATAACGGCGGTAATCAGACCAATTAATGTAATCGGAGTTTAATTGCTTATTGAAAAAATATTCTCCATGAAGTACCGCACTGCTGATAGCCAACCGACTTGCGAAGTTTACAATCAAATTGTCACCATAAAGTTGTTTGTCCCCCATCAACTTAGAATTCAACGACCCGGCAAATCCCCCGACAAAAAACGACATGGCATGCACGCCTACGTGGGTGTCTTGAAACTTTCCTTTTTTATCGAATGCGTAGTTTGATGCGACATGGCTGAGCCGTAATTAATAAACTTTCCGAAGGCAGTATTTGTAAGTGCCATGGTCTTGCCTAGATCCCAGCTTTTCATGGAAGCATTGTAAATGTCCTTTCCATCCATACAGCGATTTCAATTGCGCCTGCACATCATTTTTCAACTCTTTTAAGATACCTGCGCATCGTCCTGCGCACCAATTCATCCCAGTTTTCCTGTGTAACTGACCCCGCTGAAGGCAGTTCGAGGGTTTCATCCAGGTAGGGCGCCCTCAAAGCATCCGCTTTATGTGTCACCATATGACGGTATACAAGTTCATCCCCGTCAAAAATAAATACCAGAAACGTAATAAACGGCATAAACAAAAAACCCTGGTCATCTGTGACTCCGGCAGAAGAAATGGAACCGGTAAACCTGATAATATTATCTATATATATTACAGGAATCAATTGCAGTCCTTCAATATCTTTGTCCAGCAGCTCTATGGCGTGTCTCGTCTTGAAGTCATATCCGCGTAGCGGTCGGGCGTCTATTAATCGCTGATCACATTGATTGCTACCATCCAGCCTTTGGATTGGTATGTCGTTGTTTACAAATGAAGCATTGACTATTTTCATCAAGCTGTCAGTATTTGTATCCAAAACCTTCATGGTTTCTGCATAGCGTCCCACAACGTCGCAAACAACGAAATTTCGATAAGTTAATGTATCCGGATGGTAGTTACTCACTAATTTCTTATGAAGTACTCCCTGTTGGAAATATCGGGCGACACAACCGTTCAAGTGAAATCCTAATAAAAGCATTATAAGAAGGCGGATTCTCATCTTAAAACCCATAATAGGAAGAATACCACATAGATTTGGTTCCTAAAGGCCCACGTTTATACCTGCGGTAATCATACCAGTTAATATAATTGGAATTTAATTGTTTATTTAAAAAATATTCGCCGTGTAGTATAGCTGAGCTCATCGCGATGCGTGATGCAAATGTTGGTAAAGCACCCAAGCCATCAAACCAATTCTCCCCCATCAACTTAGAATTCAACGACCCGGCAAATCCCCCCACAAAAAAGGACATGGCGTGCACGCCTACGTGGGTATCTTGAAACTTTCCTTTTTTATCAAATGCGTAGTTTGATGCAACATTGGCAGATCCATAATTAATAAACTTTCCGAAGGCAGTATTTGTAAGTGCCTTGGTCTTGCCCAGATCCCAGCTTTTCATGGAAGCATCATATATGTTTTTCCCCGCCATAGAACTCACTGCTCCACCAACGAATGATTGAAGATCTGTATAACCGTATTGTCCATTTTGCTGCTGGCTTCTTGTTACATAGTCTCCCGATATTGCAACTGCGGCCATATTTGAAAAACCCCCTGCCACAATTCCTGGAAATGCACCATTGTTAATGCCCACAGAAGCACCAAATGCCCCTGCAGCAAAGTATCCCACACTGTGAAAACCAAAACCTCTGTCAGAATCATGATGATTCATCATATTGAAAAGACCACCCGAAGCCGAGCCTACAAGTTTTGCCGTTTTGGTGGCTTTGGCTGCAATCATTGCGGCTTTCGCTTTTGCACCAAATACTCCCGCACCTGCTGCACCTGACGCCAAAGCCATTCCAGTAATGGCGCCACCCACCATACCCCCTACAATATCCTTGTTGGGATCATTGAAATCCCAACCTCCCTGATCTCCTCCAAAAGGGTTCCAGTTCGCACCTTGAATTCCTCCATCACCCGCAGCAACTGAGCCACCTATATATGCTCCGACCACCGCTCCGATAGCCAATACCACGATAACTGCTTCCCCATCCGGATCCACATACATCACCGGGTTATTGCCCATGGCCAGGTAAGGATTCGAAAACTGCTCAGCAGGATCAGGCGCAAACCATTTTCCCAATTGCGGGTCATAAAATCGCGCGTGAAAGTCATACATCTCCAACCCCCTGCCATTCGGGAATTCCCCGTTTTGAAGTTCCTTAGACGTATACATATTTTTGTACTTTCCGTTCACGCCATTGATACCGGCTATGCTCAGACCATACGGATAATAATCATTAAACTGACGAACTTTGCCCTGTATGTGCGTAACCATAAAATTGTCAAAATGGACAGGAGCGGTGCCGCCTTTGCTTACGTAAGCGTGAAGGTATCCATCGCGCTGAACCTGAATTTGTTCCTGTATGAGAGTCTCAAGCTGATTGGGATATTCCACCCGCAGGGCTCCTGATAATGTAGGTTGAATATTCATCTGCTGATCATAAAACACCCAGACGAGATAGGCATGGGGGCGATCCATATTGGTGGTATCGATCTGGCTTGCCAGGAAATTATAAATATCAGATCCATATCCATTTTGCCCGGCTGCCAGTGCGCCCAGAGCGCCTTCATCAAGCGGCAATACATTCACCCCGCTCGAGGCCAGAGCCAGCAGCACTTCATTGACAAGGATTCCCAGATTGTCATAAGTCTGACCCGGAGCATTTTCTTCATAAAAATAAGTGGTACTCAAACTTACCTTTTCTCCATTTCGAACAGGCATCACGATAGACGGACCTATTTCAGTGCCATTGGTTGCGGTGAGCCGGGCAATGCGTTCGTTGAATTCTAGGGAGGCGTCGATGGGGTAGCCGGTGGGGAGGTCGTCGCGAGTGAGGTCAAGATTTTCAAAGTTATTGGATTCTATTGAAGCGTATACTTCTTCCATCGTGGCCAGGTATTTATCTTCAATTGTGGCATTTTCCTCGGTGATCACTACCCTGACATTGCCAAGATAGTCTTTTACAAAATAGTCATACACATAGCCTGTTGTGTTGGAAGCACCTGGCGATTTGGGACGTATTATTCCCTCTGAATGGTAGATCATTTTCAGC
>JBGTLS010000303.1:0-2166 GCA_041744015.1 Cryomorpha sp.
GCCCCTACACCATCCTATCTACCTCGAAATAATCAGTTTCTGCCGAAACTGTTCACCCTGACTTTCTCCTTTCACCACATAAACACCGGGGGCAAGGCCTGAAATGTCGACGGCAGAGCCGGGAGTGACTGTGCCTTTTTCACTTGCCAATCTACCTGACATATCAAAGATTGTAAGATGAATTGGCGTAAAAATCCGGTTGGGAATTTCTATGTATACCTGACTGTTTGCCGGATTGGGAAAAACGTTTAGATTTTTATAACGAGTATCACTGGTAGACAAAACATTGTCTTCAAAAATACACAGACCCCAATCCGCCTCACCTCCCCCATGTGAAGATTGGAAGGCATCGTCCGTTATGATATCATCATTTGCAGAAGTCAGAAATCCGAAGGTTGCAAAGGTGCCGTCGTTCAAATGTGCAATCGACGAAAAAGTGCCCGCGAGACGATCGGCAAGAAAATAGGTGCTCCAGATAGGTTCGCCTGAAGATATATTAAATTTTGCAAAATAAGAGGGGGCACCAGCAGAGTGTGTGAATTCCGGCTCCAGAGCATTTCCGATTGATATGCCATCCGTAGAGAAGGAGCGCCCTATCAAGACAACTGAATTTTCAGAAACTGAAATACTTGGATTGTTAAGTTCTCCCTCAGAACCTCCGAAATAAGTTCCCCAAATGCGAGTACCATCTTGCGAAAAGCAGGTCAAGAAATTATCGTTAATACCATTGATTTGTGATATATAAGCATCAGGTGATGCAATATTGATTGTTGATTCTGTGTAACCAGCTACCAGCAAAGAATTATTATCACTTGCTTTAACATCGTTGATCAAATCTCCAGCACTTTGAGCATCCCCATTTCCCCCGTAATAGGTTGACCATATCACGGTTCCGTCAGAAGCATTAAAACAGGATAAAACTCCATTGCTGTAAAATCCTCCACCTGCAAAATTTTCCTGAAAGGCATTAAATGCGATTCCGGTTGAAGATCCGGTAATGCCACCACAAAATAATTTAGTACCGTCAGAAGATATGTCCACCGCCCTGAAGGCTGTTCCGGCGTCTCCGGACAGGTAGGTCATCCAAATAAGGAGGCCATCAGAATCAAATTTTGCCCCAAAGGCGCCATTGATATCCGGGTTCTCAAGATTTTCCTGATGTACTCCCGGCGTTCCCAATCCATCACTCGAAGTAACTCCAATTATATAAACATTGCCCTCATTGTCTGCAACAAGATCATTGATTCTGTCAAATGCCCCCCCTCCATAATAAGTACTCCAAACAACTTCATAATCGGCATTGAAATATGTAATAAAACCATCAGACTCCCCAGCATTGGTCAGTTGATAGGCGTTGGGTGTTACTGGAAAATCGCTGGATGGCGTGTTGCCGGCTACAACAAAACCTCCTTCCGGTGTAAAAGCCACACCCGCAAAAGATTCAATCCCACTTCCACCAAGGTACGTACTATAGGCTATGTCACCATCCGGATTGAATAAGGCCACATATACGTCCTGGAGCGCGTTGAAATTGGTCTGAAACGCATTATCGAAATAATTCAGATCAGTAGAAGTCGTAGGTGCTCCGATTAATATGGAACCATCTGCCCGGGTTTGGATTCCGTTCGGAGAACTTCCGGTTTCTTCGCCATTTCCACCAAAATACGTTGCGTAAAGGAGATTTTGGTCAGTTTGTGAAAATGTAAATTGGGACCAAAGGCACATGCAGCCAAGCACGGGTAGCCATTTACGGAAAGACGAATTTTTCATTTAATCATATTGCTTGAGATGGGTTAAAGGGATTGATAAGATCGAAAAGAAATATGCCATCCAATTGATCATTTTCTGTTGTTAAATGTAGAAACAATAATTTAGAATTTATCCTCTATGCTGTTGAGAATATGAGAATCTGAAGTTAATTGTCTTAAACAGATAACTGAATTCTTTCCGCGAGGGAGGATTACAAAGTTGCCCAAATGAGATGAAATTTTTAACCGCAGCATTGCAACTTAGCGACGAAGGTTGCAAACCCGGACCAGGGCGTCAGGGAGCACTCTCACGCGACGAAGGAGCGATCTCAGCGTAGCTAACTTAGCGAGGCACGAGCGATCTCACCGAAGGTAACTTAGCGACTAAGCAGCGATCTCAGCGAAGCTAAATGCAGCA
>JBGTLS010000304.1:0-20310 GCA_041744015.1 Cryomorpha sp.
ACCCTTCGTTTTCCTCTATAAATGAAAAAGAGATTGTCTCTGCCATAAGAAAGAAATGGTTCACTACCAAATCTATTTCTTATTTGAGTTTTATTTTAAAACTTGCAAAACAAGATTTTCAAATTAAAATGTCTTCGTTTGATGAAAACGAAAACACAATGTTATTGATGCTGTACTATGATGTCTGGCAAAATCCCGGAAGTTTTAAAAATTTAGAAGAAAGTATAAATGCAATAGGAAACAACCGGGCTTTAGTGAGTGAAATTATTGAAGTTCTCGAATTAATAATTGACGAAATCGATTTTATGGAACTGGATATTTCATTGCCCTATTCACAGCCTTTAAAAGTACATGCCCGGTATACAAGGGATCAAATTTTAGTTGCCTTTGGTCTTTCAACATTTGATAAAAAATCATCCAATCGTGAAGGTGTTGCAGAAAGCAAAAGGTTAAACACTGAACTCTTATTTGTGGACTTGATAAAATCAGAAGAAGATTTTTCGCCTACTACAATGTATGATGACTACGCAATCAACGAAATATTATTTCATTGGCAATCACAAAACCAAACCCGCAGTGACAAAGGTAAAGGGCTCACGTATATCAAACATCGAGAACTCGAAAAAAGAATATTACTTTTTGTGCGAGAAAAAGCCAATGATATATTTGGGAATACTATGGGGTATGTGTTTATTGGTGAAGGTAATTTAAAAGATCATTATGGCAACAAACCTATGAGTATCACCTGGGAACTATATGAACCCATGCCGCATTATATTTGGAAGGAATCGGCTAAAATGATTGTGGGTTAATTAAGGGCATATTAAATTCTGGACTTTTGGCGTTGGCCTAATTGCCTATCCCAATCCGCCGAAGTATCAAATCCTTCATTTTAGTTATTTTAAGCAACAAATGATATTCAAGGTGCCCTTGGGAGAGTTAAAATGAGGAAGGTGGAGATAAAGTTGGAAGAAGAATCGGTGTGGATAGACTATTTTGAGAAGAAAAAAGCCGAAGCTCTCACCCTACAATCATCGATTGACCCCTTGACCGAAAGATTGATGTGTTGGTTTATGATCTTTTTACTTTAACGAATGTAGAGAGAAAGGGTCTGTAGATAAGGCACATAAGTCATGTGCCCCATAATTTGAAATAATATATGAAAAAAGAAATAAAACTTTTGACCCTTGACGAAGTTAAAAACGGCGTCGACATGCTATTATTAGATGAAGCATGGACATCACTTAAAGCAGAAGAGAATCCAAAGAAATTCAGAGAACGATTTAATAAAGTATTTGGACATCATTTAAAGCAAGTTCCATATTTAATTCAGTTATTGAATGTCGGAGATATCCCGTTCAAAATTTACAGAATTCGAAAGGTTAACCAAAAGTTCAATGAGCATCTGATATCGACATATGGTGCGCCATCCAGCGATGTGTGTACACATTACCAAAGAGCGAACATTCCTCATTTCCCCGTTTTCTATGGTGCGGAAAATCCTGGAACTGCAATAGCAGAGTTACTTCAACAAGAACAAGCAAATAATCACGATGAATACGTACTTAGTGAATGGAGTTTTAGAAGAAATTCGCAGATTAGAATCTGTCCATTTATTTTCTCAGAATCCGAAACAAAATGGATCAATGAATATGCATTGCTAACTATTCATAAAATTAGAAATAAAGTTCTCCAAAAATATTCTGTAAAGGAACAAGACGGCTTCATTGAGGTATTGCGCTTCTTAAGTGAACTATTTCTTTATGAAAACTCTCGCCCGCTCACAAGCCACATTGCCCATTTAAATTTATACGCCAATCACTCTCTTCGAGCTGAAGTATTCATTTATCCAAGTGTTCAGGCTGGTAGGAAAACGGTGAATTTTGCGATTCATCCGAATTGTATTCATGAAAAGGGCCGGTTAGAAAACGTCTATAAAATTAAGATTGGGAATACTAATTTTAAGAAAGGAACTTCTCAAATTTCATTCTTGATGGCTGGTGAGAATAAGGATGGTATTATACACTGGTTTAATATCGATGAAAAGGGTAATAGTGAGCATTCTGGACTCCGAAAAATCTTGAAGCAGACTAAGTCTATTTTATGAAAAACATGCAGCCTCCCCTGAACAAGTCTAGAAATTGTCAAAATATTAAGAGATATTCGTGATCATGAAAAAGATTATTTGAAAGGCTAGGGAAAAAACATAGATTACAATACTGAGAATCTGACAAAAATAATTCCTTATCAAATTGAAGATTTGAGAACAGATCCACATAACAATGAAATATTTGGTAAAGTCATGATTTTTGGAGGCAGAGTGTCAATAAATAAAATGCAGAGACTGATTTGAGCGGCTCCAATCAGACTTCGATCAAAGTACAGCCTACAAGCAAACCTTATAGTTCTGAGCTGATAATGCCAATCTATTTATCTTTGATGCAATTATGAACCGAATAATCATTCAATCTAACTTACGAAACGGTATACAACTCTTTCGCTACATGAAAGAAGACCATTTGCGCACTTTCAGAAAAGAAGGAATTCTACGGCTAAGCAGGCTTTCATATTATCATCAGCTTGAAAAACTTGGTAAAGTTATAGGAGACCAGTTTGAGGGAACCAGTACTGTTAATTTAGAAGTTGACCGTTTCGAGAAGACAGATACGAACACGCCCCCATCTGCAATGCGTCTTCTTGTAGGTAGTATGGGTACGGGTGCGGTGGTTGAGAATTGTAAAGTGATCAATACAACAATTACAAATAATGATTTATTTTGTCTGTGTATGAGCACAGTGAGATCGAAAAAGCTTCAAGATGATTTTGAAGCAGATGGTTACTTTGAGATAAAAAAGCCAGATAAGTTTTTTAAAACCGTTTGCAAATCAATAAGAGGACTAAATTCCGCTCATTTAGTGATGTGTGAATATTCGGGTAGGATCAAAAGTTATAATATGTGCAATCATGATGATGACTGGCTCAAATACTCATATTTAAAAGAATCCGAATATTCATATCAAAAAGAAGTTCGAGGCTTGTGTGAGATTCATGGTGTTGAAGATGACCATGTTTTTGTCAAATGCTTTGAGGCAACCCGGTTTTGTAAGTTCTGAGTTTTTTCAACTATTACGACGGGTCTACAAACGTGCGAGATTCTATTTTACTCAATACTTTATATTTAAAATCTTTACAAAAAGTTTAAGCCAAGACGATGTATTTGGGTATGGAAGAAAAAACGCAACAGGCAGACAATTTTGAGAAGAGAAAAGCCCTCGCCTAACGATCCGAGAAAGACCAATTGGATCAGTAGATAGATGACTTGGTATCAGATCTTCATAGGTAGTGTGATGAGTAGAGAATGTAGATACCATTATGCGGATTTTCTAACGATGAACAAAACGCATGAGGTACCACCCCTCTCACCTAAAAGCCTTCCAATTAAACCTCACCCCAACGACCACCGAAACATACACCATATCCAGCGGGGTTTGATAAATATAGTCAGTGTAATATTCATTGCGGTAAATCGGGGACTTAGCGAGGATATCCGCAAAATTTCCGATGGGGTTGTTGTCAATTATCGGTTTTAATGGGGGCTTTTGAATTCATGTAGACATTCCGGTGGATACCGACCTCCAATTCCGGTAAAGCTGACCCCCATTCCGGCGATACTGACCCCCTAACTTCCCGGGGTCAATCCCTGCCATTCCGGCATACTGACCCCCCTGGTCCACGCTTCTTTAGATTTTGGTTTGATCACCGTAGTGCTAACAACCACCGATTTCTTTGTGGCTAAATAAATTAGGTTGGTATAAAATTTGATTTTTTCTTATTTTGCCCGATAACCAAACATGACTCAAATCATAAAATATACAGGCCACATTCGGTTGAGGAGTGTCTTCTTCGTATTACTCCTGCTGGTATCAGGTCGCGGCTTTGCGCAGGGCGAGATGGACAACTGGTTTTTTGGAATTCAGGCGGGTCTCAATTTCTCTTCGGGTACACCCCAGGTCCTCGCCGGGAGTGCCATAAATTCTATTGAGGCTTGCGCATCGATCTCCGACAGCGCCGGCAACTTGCTTTTCTACGCCCAGGCCGATAAGGTGTTTAACCGAAATCATCAGGTCATGCGGAATGGAGATCTAAATGCGAATGGCAATAACGCAACGCAGGGCGTAGGAATTGTACCTATGCCCGGTGATAAGGACAAATACTATGTGTTTTCATTGCGATTCACCGGAAATCATATGTGTGCTTTAAAGTACGCCATCGTCGATATGTCTGAGGATTTCAATCGGGGCGAAGTCATCGAAAAAGACCATTATTTGCGTGATGGGATCACGGAGAAGTTGACTTTTGTTCAACAGACGGATAGTCCCAATGTCTGGATGATCGTTCACGACTTTGATTCGGATGCGTACGCCGCATTTTTGATTTCAGCTTCAGGTATTGGTGAAGCCACAACCTATGCCACGGGAATCACGCACGGGTCGATATATGGCTATTTGCAGCCCAGCCCTGACGGGTCTATGCTGGCGGCGGCAGTGGAATGGGATGGTTTTATTGAAGTTTCCCGCTTTAACCCGCTGACAGGAAGTATTTGGGGATCATTTAAACTGGCAATACCAAACAGTCCCTATGGAATATGTTTTTCGCCCGATAATTCCAAACTCTATGCTGGGGCGGGTTCTCCAAATCATCTTTATCAATTTGACCTAAGTCAGAGAGAACCAAATTTAATTCAGGCTTCGCGCGTTCAGATTACCACAACTCCTTTTATCGATTATCCGGGTTCAATAGGAGCCCTTCAACTTGCACCGGATGGCAAAATTTATTTGGCCCGGTACGAAACCACTTGGTTGGCGGCCATAAACCAGCCCAACCTGTTGGGAACAGATTGCGGGTATGTCGAGGATGCGGTTTCATTGGGTGACAATGGGAGTGTGGAGGGTGGTCTCCCAAACACAGGAAACCTGTTTTGGGATCAGACCCCTGCAAATATTTTAGAGTGCCCGGTACCGGATGAACCGTCGGATGAACCACCGATTACGGTTGATCCGGAATATGCATGTGAAGATCTTCTTGTAAAACCCAACCCAACAATGGGTGCCATTGTTTTGGAATCCCCTGGAGAAGAAATTTCATCCGTCATGATCTATGATATATCGGGCAGGCTCGTGATGCCAAAAACGGTTTACAACAGTTTTGATGTTCGGATAGACAACTTGCAACACCTGGCGGCAGGCACATACGTCGTACGCGTTGCGCATGGCTCGTGTTTAAATGAGAAGAAGGTGATAGTTATGCGTTGAGTCTTTTTATCGGAGCCCAGTCGGGACTAACTCAGCATTCCCAATTCCAATTTCATTCTCAATTTCCCCATCCTCCCTGGAAAATTCCCGAGCCCACTCAAAACCAATATCTACATTTATTATTGATTGAAAAAAGTCAACCTATTTTAGGCATGGTCACCTTACGACTTACGACTTACCCCTTACGACTTCCGCTTCAAATGTTCTTCAATATCCTTCAAATGCAATCCCAAAGCGCGAATTGAAATTTGAATCTCCCAGATCAGCAGCGCCAGAGAGAGCATGAGCAGGACCAGGGCAGTTCCAAATACCCAGACCGCCAGAATGGGCCAGGCGATGTAGATTAAAAACATCGTCACCACGCAAAGCAACAAACTCGTTATACCGCAAATCTGCATGTACCGCGTGAGGTTCAGCCGGAGTTTGAGGTTTCGGATCTGCTCAATCAGGTTGGCATCCTTATTCTGTAAATACTTTTCGTGCAGGTTTCTGATCACCGCGGCATAGGCCAGAAAACGGTTGGTATAGGCCAGCATGATCAGAGAGATGGCGGAAAACAGGAGGGCAGGCGTGGTGAGGGAGAGTTCTTCCATAATTTTAAATCATCAGGAGCACTGAAAGACGACACTTAGAGTCCACGGGTGAGCGACTATTTGTTTATTACCTTTTCAATCAAACTGATCAAATCCTGTACAGGTACGAAATAGGGCATCACCTTTTCAGTATCGAAATCAAACATGTCATCATAATCCCCTTTTTGTCTCCAGGTAAACAATTGTGAATATATCTTGCCGAATTCCTTTGGTATTTTGCCTGTTAGAATGAAATGTTCTGAGAAATTTGACTTCGCTCCATTATGTGTTGTCGGATGAAGATCTGAATCTAAAAGCAGGGCCATCACGGCGTAATATGCAGCATAATACAATCTGTTAATCGCCGAATTCCACCTGTTATTTTCCGCAAGTATTCGGGCATCATCCAAAGTATCCTTCGCTCTTAAAAGCCTGTAGTTAATAAAACCCTTCTGCGTTTCTTTCTCTTTCAAATCAGTCGTAAACCTTCTTTTTTAATTATTCTAAAAAGTGGTGTTAAGGAATGTTTTTCGTTCCAATCAGTCTTTGAATAAATCAATGGCGCAATGATCTCTCCCGTCTCCAGTTCAATTTCATAAAACGCATCCATCAACCTGGTTTCGAAATCAAAAGAAATATTTTGGCGATTTAAAAGAATCAACAAGTCCCAGTCAGACAATTTTTTTTCTTCACCCCGAGCCTGTGAACCATACAAATACATTTCTGAATCAGGAGCAGTTTCAGTGATCACGCCGATTAACTTTTCTAAAAGCCGTTCTTTTTTACCCATCATACAAATATAATCCTTCCCCGATAAGGGCAACCACGATAATGAGGATAATCACCAAAGCATCAGTGACAATCTTTGCAATCAGCCACTTCCAGGGGGAGTTCTTCCAAAATTTTAAAACATCCGGGCGTACCGAAAAACGCCAAACAGCGTCCATTACCAGAACCCGTTCTTCAAATATCCATATTTTTCTATGAAACCCACCCCCGGACAAACAAGCAAATATCTGTGAACCTACTGTGCGATCCGTGAGCACAAAAAAGCTGCTCACGAATATCGCGCCTGCCAGGCCAGGGCCGCTAAGCTGCGCTCAGTCTAAAAGAGTTAATTCAGGAATAACCTTTTTTCCCTCTGCTTTCTTTCACTCTGCTTTACGGCACCGCGTCCTTTGTGCGAGCAAAAAACTTTTTATACGCTGGTTGCGTCACACAAGGGCTTCAGCCCGCCCTTCATGTCCTTAATTTCTTAATGTTAAAAAAAAGAAGCTGCGAAGCTGCGACCCAACACTTCTCCTTAATTTTCTTCATTCCTTCATTTTTTTAATGTTAAAAAACGAGCTTTCTCAGGAAAATCTACCGGGCAATGAATTGTATTTCCAAACCCCCTTCCCCCGGGTCGCACCCGGAATGTATCTGGTGGAATACAAAACCGAAACAGGACGTTACAGCCAAAAAGTTTTTTGGAATAAATAATGTTAGGTGGGATACCGGGTTTGGATAAACCGGGGGATGGACGGTCATACCGGATCGCGCCCGCGAACATTACACCCGCAATATTTCATTCGTCAATATTCCAATCCGCACCAATCAACAGGCAGATTTACATGAAAAAAAATTACGTTCTTCCGGGACTTGGATCGTGTTACCACATCATCGTTCCTAATTCATCGTTCATAGTTCATCGTTCTTACCACATGTCAAAATTCATACGCCTTATCTTCCTCTTCCTCCCCCTGCTCTCCCCCGCCCAAAACAGGGAGCAATTGCTCATCGATCCCGAAGCACATGCGGATGACACGGCCAAGGTTGCGATGTACGAATCGCTCTACCAGGTATACAAAGATTTTGACACCGACCGCGCCATTCAGGCCCTGCGCGATATGCACGCCCTCAGCCGGCAGCTGGGGTGCGAATCAGGCAGCGAAACGGCATTTCACCTCCTGGCCCGAACGTATTACAACCTGCATCAGTCCGATTCCGCTTTGTTTTATTACCGGCGTTCGCTTGCCCTGCCCGGTGTGCAGAACGACACTTACAAAAAGGCCAACACCTACTCCGGTCTGGGCACGGCTTTTCAGCAAAAACAGCAATTTGATTCGGCCCTGGTCTGTTTTGATCAGGCAGCTCAGCTCATCCGCGCGCACAACCATACTTCCCTGCTCTGCGCGGTGCTCAACAATATGGGCATGACCATATTTTCTATGGGAAATGCCGAAAAAAGCCTCGGGTATTTCGAACAGGCATACGCCTGCATGCTCGATCACAACGACCACCGCAACATCCCCGAAGTGGTAAACAACCTGGCGAGTTTGTACGGATATACCGGCAAAGGAAGTCCTGATAAATTGTTTTTAGACCTGCTGAACAACAAGGAGTTGACACCGGACGAAAACGTAAAAGCCAGCATATTTCTCAATTTGGGCTCGTATTATTTCGGGCAGGAAAATTATGTCGATGCCGAAAAATATTTCCTGCGGGCCGACTCCACCTTTGCGCGTTCGGCGATCCCCTCCAATCCGGAACTGCTGCACAGCCTGGGATCTCTGTTTTTGCGAAAGCAGGAGCCGGAAAAGGCACTGGAATATCTGCTGGAAACTTTTCGAAAATACCCAAATTACAACCAAAGTGACCTGCTTTTTAAGGAAATAGCCCGCACCTATCTGGCGCTGAACATGCCCGACAGCAGCCGGTATTATTACGAACACATCATCGCGCGCAAAGATTCGACCACGCAATCGGCCATCGACAGTGTGCTCACCGCCGCCCGTCGCAATCTCGACTTTGCCAATCAGGCCGCCAAAGTGCATGCCCTGCAATTGGAGACCGACATGCTGCAGGCCGAAAAAAGACACCTGCGGATGCGCACGTTTGCCCTCATCGCCATTTTATTGCTGCTCGTTATTTTGGCGCTCAGTTACCTGAAAAAGGAACGCGATAAGCGGAAGTTCAATGAATTGCAGCTTGCGCGAAAACTGGCTGATTTCAACGACAAAATCAATCAACGCAACAAACTTCTGTCCGATGTGGAGTCAAAATTTGAAGCGTACAGGGAAGCACAAACGCTCAAGGAAAGTCTGAAGGCCGACATCATCGAAAACATGGACCTCAAGGGCGACGGCGAAATTTTCGCACACTACTTTGAAGACCAGCACAAGGGGTTTTACACCGCCCTGAAGGAAATTGCACCCGACCTCACCAACAACGACCTGCGGCTCTGCTCTCTCTCGCGCATGCGTTTGAGCCTGAAAGAAACCGCTCTCGCCCTAAACCTTTCGGTTGATGGGGTCAAATCGGGCCGGTATCGCATCCGCAAAAAACTGGATCTCGATGCGGAGACCAACCTTTCCGACTTTCTGAATGAAATTTAAATAACTGTAAATTAGCGCCTTAAACCCAGCGCCACTTTTTCAACACCCACAGAAATTTACCCCCCAGGCAGATAAAGCGTCATTTGCATGAACTCTGGCTGGATGACAAATCTTACGTCATAATCAGTCTGAAATTACTGACCAACTATTTATATTCTGCTATGAAAACGACGCTGATTTGTAAATCAATTTTAACGCTTTCCTTCCTATTAGGATTCCATTCGCTCAAAGCGCAAACCTGGGAATACCACAAAGATTTTCCTGTAAACATCGCCCCTTTAGACATCGATGCCAATGAAGAAGGCACCCTGTTTATGCTCACGCAGGACAACCGTTTGTTTTACAAATTCATTGATGGAGAATGGACGGAGATGATGTCGGGCTGGGCATCCGGCGGTACTGGTTTCAATCCCATCAGTCCGATGTGTATTACTGCCGTCAAATCGTCCACCCGGCTCGTGGTGGGCGATTCCTTCAGCGGCGGGATTTACACCACGGCGGATTACGGGCTCAACTGGACGCAGACCTTTCTCACCACCAGTCCCATTACCGGTTTTCACGAATCGATCACAGCGCTTTCGCCGGCTTACAACAACAATTTATTTTTCGGTGCGGCCATTTCGGGTCTGCAAAATCAGGTGGTCAGATACACCAACGGCGGAACTAATGGCACCCTCCTGAATTTCGATCCTTCAAACAATCCCGCAAATTCTCCGGTTAAACTGCACCTTGCGGCAAATGGCGCACTACTCATCGGCACATTCAACGGGGGCATTATCGCATCCTTTGACAATGGCAATTCTTTTCAGCCGACAACACAAAATCAACACGAAATACTGAGCTACGCCGAAGATGCCAACGGACGTGTGTATGCGCTGGCGCACAATGTTGCAGACGGTTTTTATCAGCTTATTTACTCAGACGATTATATGAACTGGCAGTCCACAAACCTGCCCAATGACGCCGAAAATTTCACCACCATATTTTGCCATCCGGATACCGACGAAATCTGGCTGGGTTCGGAAACCGGTCTATATGTACGACCCATCACATCAATAAACTGGGCCGACGCTGCATTAAACAACGGCTCATTTTGGACCATCGAATTGACCGATGACCACAACGGACACTTTTTCTGTTTCTCGGCAGAGCACATTGCACAATCGCTCAATGGTGCCGCCACCACCTGGATACCCGAAATTGCAGGACTCACAGGCACCGCCACCCAGGTGATTTTTGGCGAAGATGAGCGGATTTTTGCAGCGAATAATTACTTCTCCAACAATATCTCGGTAGCCCAATTTGCTGCTGCGCCCTGGGCCAACGTACGATTGGGCGGGGAGACGAGTGGGGTGCGCCACCTCTTTGTCCGGCCGGAGTCAAAGGTTTTTGCCAACACCGGTTTTGCACTGCATAAATCCATCGACAATGGTTTAACCTATACCGATATCAGCCCCGTGGTGATGCCGGGGTATATCCGCGGGTTTCACGTAGGTGAAGCCGGCGCACTTTTCGTCAATTTTTCAGGCGAAGTGGATGCCCTGTACTGGTCGCAGGATGACGGTACCACCTGGGAATTTCTCCACACCTTTCCTTCTTCATTTCCGTTTTTTCCCGACGAGGTGGGCTCCATCGCTCAGGACAGCGAAGGGGTGATATACGTTACCATGAATTCATTTGATTTCGAAAACGGACCGAAAATATACTTCTCTACCGACGCCGGCCAAACCTGGGAAACGGCCACATACAATGACGATGAACCCGGCAATTCCGGCATGGCCGTATTTTCCAGGAATAACCTGACATATGCCCAAATGATAGGCAGCATTTACACTTTCGATTACACGGCAGGCGACGATGGTTTCACGTCCGTCCCCCTTCCGGAAATATTCAGCCAGGAGCAACTCCCGCTGATGAACTTCCGTGTGAATGATTTGGGCCAATATTACGTATTTGCCTACACCCTCTATGCGAGTACGGATGGCGGCGCCACCTGGCAAAACCTCCAAAAACCTTCACCAGTCAATACCGTCACGGTGGACGATATCACCTTCGATCAGGCGCAGAATCCCTACCTCGTGACCACCCAAACCGTCAACCCCGCTGATCGTGGTATCTACCGTGTGGATTTTTCCCTTTCGGCAAATAGCCCCAACCAATCCTCGAATATCAGGGTTTACCCCAATCCTGCATCCGACCTCATCCGCATCGATTCCAGCGAACCCTTTTCGGAAATTGCCATATTCAGCCTGACGGGTCAGCAGATGATGGTCATCGAAACGTTTGAATTAAATCAAATAAATATTTCGCATTTACCTCCCGGCATGTATTTACTAAAAATTCAACACGAAGATGGCGGGTATGCTGTCTGCAAAATCATGAAAGGTTATTGATTCTGGTTTAATCCCAATTCAGATTCCAGAATCATTAGGGGCTATTTATGAAATTGATCATATCAGAATTTGCCTTTTGCCCTTTGCCAATTGCCTATTGCAAATTCCTCCTGACTAATCACGTTTTGTTTTATTGGCATTTCCCACCGCAACACCCACCCCTCTCCTTCCGTAAAAACGCCCGTTGCACAAAGGTGCGACACTCCCTCCGGAGTTGGTATTCATGTAAATTATTTCTATGCGAAAAATTCTACGATTGAACATGCTAACTCCCCTTATCCTTCTCATTTTCATTTCATCACACTCCTCGGGCCAGGCCCTTGTCAACGGCGATTGCCACCAGTTTCGCACCCAGACCCAGGGCGGTTGGGGAAGCTCCGCTTCCGGCAACAATCCCGGGTCCTATCGCGATGCGCATTTTGGTGCCGCCTTTCCAAATGGAATTGTGCTGGGATGCGATTACACCCTGACCCTGAGCAGCGCGCACGCAGTGCAGACCTTTTTGCCTTCGGGTGGTCCCGCTTCTGCCCTGACGGCAAATTGGATTGATCCCACCAATTACAACAATGTGCTCGCGGGTCAACTGCTCGCACTAACGTTGAGTGTGGGTTTTGACAACAACGATCCCAATTTTGCGCCATCGCAAACCGCGCTGGCCGATCAGATTGTCTCTGGTGGGACCTTTGCTGGATTTTCTGTCGCGGAGGTGCTCGCAGAAGCGAATCTCGCTTTTGGGGGGTGCACTTCCGCTTTCAGCCTTCAACAGTTGAACACCGTACTCACTTCCATCAACGAAAATTATGTAGACGGAACTTCCAATGGGGGTTTTCTCGACTGTCCGGAAGAAGAGACCGAATGCCAACTTGAAGTGGCTGCCCTGTCTGCACATTGCATCGACGGAGGATTTTACGAGGTGGCATTGACCATCGCCGGTAATCAGGGAGGTTTTGATATCCATGCTCCGAATGCGATCTCCATTTCAGGAGCTCCATTTTGCGTAAGCAGTGGCCAACCTGCCTCGATCGTGCTCACTTTTGCGCAAGGAACTGATTACAGCTTTTCCGTGATTCCCTCGTCCAATGCCGGATGTGCCACAGGTCTCTGCGGACTTCCTGCCATGGAAGGAATGGCTCCCGATTGTTGCAACCTCGAGGTGAGCTGCCCGGATACCCCGGCAGGACCTTTTGCCTGCATCAGTGATATACCGGCGGCCAATTCTTCGGCCATAACAGTGGGTGGACAATGCGGTGAAACCAACATCACCGTCAGTGAAACCGCTACAGGTACGGGCTGTCAGGGCAATCCTTATCAGCTCATTCGCACCTACACCATCACCGATGGAAGCAATGTGGTAACCTGCGTGCAGGCTTTTAACGTGGTTCCGATTTCGGCACCGGTTATCGTGTGCCCTCCCGATCAATACGCGACGTGTACTACAACCATTTTTCCTATTGAGCAGGCGACTGCCACATCACATTGTGGTGGTGCGGTTCAGATTACCTACAGCAATGGTCCTGTTACCAATTGCAGCCAGTTCACGCGCACCTGGGTGGCCATCGATGCCTGCGGTTATACTGCGCAGTGTACGCAGACCGTTTTTGTCGAAGACAATACCCCACCTGTTTTGCAGGTGCCCCAAAATGCGACGATAGGTTGTGGATTGTCCGTCTCTCCGATTCTTACAGGTATTGCATCCGCAAATGATCATTGCTCCGCAGTGACCCTTACCTATACGGATGGCGCTGTTCAAGGCGGCGGATGCAGTACGCATTTTGTGCGGACCTGGATCGCCACCGATGCTTGTGGGAATGCAGCAACCGGCGATCAGACGATCACCCAAACGGATATGACCGGACCGGCGATTTTTGGCGTGCCAGCCAATCAACAGATACAATGCGGCGAAATCCCCGGACCTGCAGAAGCCATGGCGGTGGATGCATGCAGCGGCGATACGGTAGCGGTGACCATCACCGAAACGCTTTATGAAAACGGCTGTCTCACCATGGTATATCGGGTTTACAGCGCCACGGATCTGTGTGGAAATACAACCAATCTATACCGCAACATCCGGATTGAAGACACCCAGGGTCCGCAAATTACCTGCCCCTCGGATGTACTGCTCCAATGCGGAGATGAAAATACCGACCCCGGTGTACTCGGCATGGCTGAAGCTTTTGACAATTGCAGCGGTTCCAATGTCATCCTTTCCTACCAGGATGGCGTTCGTAACAACAATGCCTGTCCGCCAGTAATGGAGCGCGTATGGACAGCCGTGGATACCTGCGGAAATGTAAGCAATTGCATACAGCGCATCATGTGGGATGACCAGATTTCTCCGGTTATCACCTGCGCAGGCGACCTTACGGTAAACTGCAGCGAATCTGGCATCCATCCCGACGAGATCGGTTATGCCACGGCAATAGACGAATGCTCAACAGTAAGTCTCATTTACAGTGATGGCCCCATGGAAGGTACCTGTCCCCTGACTTTTGTGCGTACCTGGACGGCTACCGATGCCTGTGGCAACAGCGCCCAATGTGGCCAAACCATTACGGTGATCGACGACGCCCCACCTACCATTGTATGCCCTGCCGATGTGCAAATCAGCTGTGGTTATGTAACCGCATCACCTGCAATCACCGGGTTTCCCCAGGTGAGTGATCAGTGTACAGCAGTAAGTTATACCTATGTCGACGGACCGCCAACCGGTACTTGTCCTGAAGTATTTGAGCGCACCTGGATCGCCACCGATTTTTGTGGAAACACAGCCCAGTGTGTGCAGACCATCGCGCTCTATGACAACATGCTGCCGTGGATTACCTGTCCGGGGGATGCCGTCGTGAATTGCGGTGAGGATACCAGTCCCGAAACTTTGGGAATGGCTACGGCAGTGGACTTTTGCAACGATCTGAGCATCGCTTATGTGGATGCGCCCATTCCGGGCAGTTGTCCGGAAGCGATAAGCCGGATATGGACGGCCACGGATGCCTGTGGAAACGCGCGCTCCTGCACCCAAACGATCACGTATGCAGGCGAAACCCTTCCGGAAATCACCTGCGCTGCTGACCTTGAGCTGGACTGTGAGGCCGACACCTCGCCCGAATTTACAGGCGTGGCCACTGCTTCATTGGCCTGCGGAGGATCGGTGGAAGTGACGTATACAGACAGCGTGGTAACCATTGGCACTGGTGGAGGTACCGGAGAGCCCACAACAGGCAATAACGACTGCGGACAACTCCGCACCCAAACCCAGGGAGGTTGGGGAAGTTCAGCTTCCGGAAACAATCCAGGAACTTATCGGGATGCGCATTTTGACGCGGCTTTTCCCAGTGGACTAATTCTGGGTTGCGACTATACGCTGACTCTTACATCTTCAGCGGCTGTTCAGGCATTTTTGCCAAATGGTGGCCCTGTGGTGGTATTGACCAGCAATTTGATCGACCCTACCGGATTTAGCACTGTACTGGCTGGCCAGCTCGTAGCGGCTACACTCAGCGTGGGCTTCGATGCCCATGATCCAAATTTTGGCGCATCTCAGGTGTTGCTCGGAGATATGGTGATTGGCTCTGGTGCATTTCAGGGGCAAACCGTTTCTGAAGTGCTTGCAATTGCCAACCAATTCTTTGGCGGCTGCACAACCACCGTATCGGGAACAGCACTGGTGAATGTGCTGACGCACATCAATGAGAGCTATGTAGATGGCACGGGCAATGGAGGTTTCCTCGAATGTCCGGACGGCGGAGATGGCGGTGATGATGATGACGACCAGGAAAGCTGCGCCACCATCTACCGCACATGGACTGCCACCGATGCCTGCGGACATACCGCAACTTGCGTTCAGGTGATCACTTTGTCGAATAACACGGACGAACCTACACCTTTCCACATGGATGCCCTGCTGGCTTATCCATCTCCGACAGAGGGAGAATTGAACCTCCGCTACAAGAGCGAAACACAGCTCAAAGGGCTGGTGCAGGTAGTAAGTCTTCAGGGTACCGTGCTGATAAGCACTGTGGTCAATGGGGAATCTGGTCAGGTGCCGATTGACCTTTCGGGCCTCGAACGCGGATTTTATCTGATCACTGTTCTGGAAGGTGAAAAAACCTACACCACGAAGATTTTCAAAAACTAGCTGAGACAGGGCATGCCCTGTCCCTGTCCCTGTCCCTCTGTCCCTTTGTCTTTAGCAGGTCGTTCAGGATTAAAATTCAAAGGCCGTCTCCTTAAATGGGGACGGCCTTTTTTTTGAAGAGAGATGTATCACTCCCCATTCCGAACTCCCAACTCCAAATTCCAAAAATATTTCCTAAATTCGATTAACCAATCTCTCCAACCATGAAATCACTCAACTCATTCCGCTCATTCGCCGGGTTTGCGACTTTATTAACTTTCCTTACCCTCGCATCCAACATTTCCAAAGCCCAACCCGACCACCTCTGGTCACGCAGTTTTGGGGGAACCCATACCGACCGGATCAACGACCTCGCCTACGACCAGAATGGCAATCTATATGCTACTGGCGCGGTACAGGGCCTCACCGTGCTCAGCGACCATGGCGACACCCTCCATCAGGGCTCAGTAGGAAACCACGAAATCATACTCAACAAATATTCACCCGATGGCGAAATGCTCTGGTCGCGGGTGTGGGCAGGCACAGGCTCCGACGAAGGAAGGGCACTCAGCACCGATGAAGATGGCAATGTGTACCTCACAGGTACCTTCACCGGACTCATCAATTTTGGAACAACCGAATCGCCCATCTGGCTGGAAAGCCTTGGCTGGGGCTCCGATGCCTTCCTTCTTAAAGTCAATCCGGAAGGAGTGGTTCAGTGGGTCAAAGGACTTGGTGGCGAATTTACAAGCATGGGCAGCGGCGTGGCAGCCACGCCCGACGGCCATGTGGTGATGTGCGGCCGCTTTCTCGACTCCCTCATTATTACGCCTCCACCCCCCAATTATACACCGCAAGCCGGGACTGACGGCAACCGCGTCTTTCTGATCAAGTTCAGCCAGGAAGGTGACTACATGTGGTTGAAACGTTTCGGTGGATCAGCAGGTCAGGCGCCCAAATCGCTGAAAGCCGATGCCTCGGGCAATCTGATACTGGCCGGTGATTTTATCGGCACACTCTTGCTGCACCCCGGCGATGCCAATGCCACTTTCACCTCTCAGGGTTCCGATCTCTATCTGGCAAAATACGATTCGTTGGGAAATTATCTCTGGGCAAGGTCCATCGGTGCTGCCGGTTGGGAATTTGCACAGGGACTTGACGTGGCTCCGGGAGGTGACATCGCACTTTCAGGCAGTTTTACCGCAACTTTTGATTTTGGCGAAACGCCGGGCCAGCATGTGCTGAATAATGTTTTGAACGCCGATGTTTTCGTGGCCCGCCTTTCGGCAAATGGCAATACCCTCTGGGCCCACTCTGCCGGCAGCACAGGTTCGGACGTAGGACTGGCAGTGGCGATCGATGATTTCAATCAGGTGCATATCAGCGGTGAATTCCGACAGGAGATGTCTTTTTCCAACGCAGACGAAACATTCAATATTCAGGCTTCGGGGGTGTTTCAGAACGATGCTTTCATGGCCTCATATTCCCCTGATGGCAACCTCCACTGGGCTGCGAATTTGGGATGCCCTTATTCTGCTCATGCACAGACCCTCGCAACACACGATGAAAAGCTTGCTATGGGTGGACGTTTTTCCGGAAGTTTGCACACAGATTTTGAATCCCAATCGCCGACCATAGCCTCTCAATTCAATGGCTCGTCCATGGATGCATTCGTTACGTCATACCAGATCAAAGATGAAAGTGTTGCCGTCTGCACCGCGCAGGGAGGCACGCTGGAAGCACCTGCCAACCGTAGTTTTTGCATAGGCACGGGTCAACCCACCGGCATTTCCGTGACGGCTGTGGGCGCTTCGGGAAGTCTGCAACGCTGGGCGCTCATCAATGGAAATGGTGATATTGTGGCCTCCCGCGCCTCCAATTCCCATTTCAACCTCGATGTATTTCCACCTGGCAATTACAGCATCCGTTATCTGCGTTATGAGGCCGACGTAAGTAACCTTGCAGCCATTGATCATATTTCGAAAATTGGCTTGCTCAACGGTTGCCATTCCCTTGCAGACAATGCCATCAACATCTTTTTGCGCAGTGAACCTGAGGGAGGCGTGCTCAGCGCCAATGGGCCCACGCAATTGTGTGCAGGTCAGGCTGCACAGCCAACAATTTCCCTCTCCGTGAGCGGCCATTCGGGCCAGTTCAACCGGTTTGCTTTGGTCAGTCTGCCTACACAGACCCTCGTAGCGAGCAATACTACAGGGAATTTCGACCTGAGTAACCTCCCTGTTGGAAATTACGCCGCATCACACCTCAGCTACGAGCAAGGCGTTAACCTCAACGGAGTAACCAGCGCCTCACAGCTGCAAGGCTGCTATGCACTTTCGAATTCCATCACGATCAGCCTGACCAACTGCAATGCGACCGTACAGGCCCATCCGAACCCCACCAGCTCTGTAAGCCAGATCAGCTTCAGCACGCCTTTGGGTGGATATGGCATTCTTGAAGTGTACGACATGAGTGGAAGGCGTGTGACGCAACTCTGGGAAGGTGAAATGCAGAGCGGCGAAATGTACCTGCGCGAATTTCAGGCAGACGGACTTCCAAATGGTGTCTACCTCATCCGCCTGACGCTACCCGACAAAATGATCGTGCAGAAGCTGCTTATTGGCGGGTGAGAAACCCAATAAATTTCTCCAACGCCCGTACCCGGTGATTCGTTTTCGATTTTTCTTCCATGCCCATCTCGGCAAAGGTCTGGTCGCGGCCTTCGGGGATGAAGATGGGGTCGTAGCCAAATCCTGTGGTTCCGCGTTGATTGGGAGCGATGGTTCCTTTAATTTCTCCTTCGAAAACCTCTTCAGTATTGGCCGTTTTGAATGCGATGATGGTGCGAAACCGGGCCTCCCGGTTTTCTTTTCCGTCGAGGGCTCTCAGGAGTTTAGCCATATTGGCGTCGGCATCCCGGGTGCCGGAATAGTGGGCGGTGTCAACCCCGGGGGCTCCGTCAAGGGCCTCGACTTCGAGACCGCTGTCGTCGGCGAATACGGCGAGGTTGTATTTTGCAAAAATAAATCGGGCTTTTTCGAGGGCGTTGGATTCAAGGTTGGGACCTGTTTCGGGGATTTCGCCGGTAAAGCCGATGTCGTTGAGGGATACCAATTCGAATCGATCACCGAGCGCGTGGCGGATTTCGGTTAATTTGTGGGCATTGTTGGTGGCAAAAATGATTTTCATGGGGTAAATATTAAAAAAATATTGGGACGTAGAGACAGGACATGCCCTGTCTCAAATGGAAAGACAGGACATGCCC
Organism: Cryomorpha sp.; assembly: GCA_041744015.1. Taxonomy (GTDB): domain Bacteria; phylum Bacteroidota; class Bacteroidia; order Flavobacteriales_D; family Cryomorphaceae; genus JBBQZU01. The sequence continues at coordinate 19,031 of JBGTLS010000304.1, forward strand.
TGTCTCTACAAAGAATTTCCATATATTTCGATTTCCAAAACCCCGGAACCATGAAAAAATTCCGAAATAAATACCGAATCCCATCCGCCCGCGCGCAATGGTGGGATTACGGTTGGAATGGGGCGTATTTTATTACCGCCTGTACCAAAAACCGCAAACATTATTTCGGGGAAATTCAAAATAAAAAAATGGTTTTATCCCACACGGGTGTCATTGCAGATATCCTGTGGCACGAAATCCCGCGTCATTTTTCGTTTGTGGAATTGGGTGCATTTGTGGTCATGCCAAATCATATTCATGGGATATTGGTTTTGGATAAACCGGTGGACGGGGGCGCGGTTGAATTGGGGCGGGACGTTGGTCCGGGCGACGACGTTGGATCGGGCGTCGCCGCCGTGGAGACAGGGCATGCCCTGTCTCTAACACCCCAAACCCCCGGTCAAATACGCGCCGGCAACCAGGGGAAAAAAACAATTTCATCCATTGTAGGCGGTTATAAATCGGCCGTGACAAAACACGCCAACCGGATTGGATTTGAAAATGGATGGCAAACGCGGTTTCACGATCTGCAGTTGCTCGCGTCCCGCGAGCAACGCTTCCACCCGCCTCTGGCGGTTTCGACTGAGATAAATCTTTAAACGGAAAACCCCATATGTGATTCGGCGTGACGCCGGTGGAAACCACGCTCGCGGGACGCGAGCGTGTGCCCCTAATTCCTTTTGTAATCCCGCAACAAATCCTCTTCAATCTGAATCAGATATTTACACAAATCCTTTTTCCGCCAACCCAGCCAAAGCATCCGCCATTTGGTGAGCACATAGCGGTAAGGCAGGCGCAATTCGCGGATGACGAATACGCTAAAGGGATAAAATAAAAGAATAAAAATCGCGGTAAACCAGGGTTTGGGCGAAAACGACGCCATGATGCCCGCGAAGATGAGTCCGAAAATGGGGAATAGCACAATGGTGCCCACGAGTTTGATCGAACTGTGAAACTGTTTGTCGCTCACGAATCTTTTCAGTAGGGTTTTAATGATGAAATAGGAAGGGGCATGCAAGACCCAGGAAGCGAAAAAAACGGGGAGCAAAACGAGCAAAAATATATTCTGAATCACCCAATGTCCGGCGTCTTTCTGACCGATGAAAAAAAACGGTGCCCGCAGCCGGCGTTTTTCCATTTCGGCATTGTAAATCTCTATTCTTCTGAAAAAGGAATGATCGGCGGGCAAATCTGCGATGGCCTTTTCGCGTTTTTTGTAAAATTCCATTTCGCCGCGCGGT
>JBGTLS010000305.1:0-7167 GCA_041744015.1 Cryomorpha sp.
ATCGAAAATGGTTGTGGTGGAACAGGCAATCCGAACAATGGCAACGATATTACCCCGGCTTTGATTCTGATGAACGACAACACCGTGTTGGGTGGCCCATGGGCACCACCGTGTAATTTTACCAGTCACGTTTACGATGAGACGTTGACCTTAAATTGTTGTACGGCTCAGTCGGGTGGTTCCCCCGGCATCGTCCCTATCTGCGAAAGCCCATTCTTTTTAATGGATTGGCTCATTCCACCTTACCACATGGGCGGTGCCTGGACAGGTCCAAATGGATGGCCGGGAAATGGTGTGTTTGATTCGGTAATCGACCAACCTGGAGAATATACCTACACCGTGGCAGGAGAAGATGGATGTACAAACAGCACCACTTTAACTGTCGCTTATGAAAATGCTGGGATCGTCAATTGGGTTACTTACTGCGATGATTTTGAAATATCGCTGTTTAGTTTATTGACAAGTGTGAATGTCCCCACCACTGGAACCTGGGAAAATCCGGATGGAATAACGATGTCAGATATAATGATACATCCCCTCGAAGACGCTGCCGGAATTTATCAGTATACATATTTGCAGGACGATGGATGTTTTGCGCAGGCATCCCTCAGTTTGTCATTTTCCACGGAAAATTTTTCGGATTATATTCAGAATGTCACCATTGATATTTGTCCCGATGCACCGGCTTTTAATCTTTTTGATGTGATAGCTCTGACAGAAGATGCAGGGATTGTAGCTGGCGGTGGACATTGGATTCAGTCGTACATGGATACCGGTGGAACCGAGGTTTATGAGGATTTTTACCCATATGCCCAGGTTTTGATTGATCCTGCAGAACTGCATGCCATCAATATTTTTTCTTATGCCGTAGGTAATGTCACATGCGGGGTGGTGACCGTTAATTTGCATGTAAATGTTCATTTTCCTCCCCACACCGGAGCGCACAGCGAGGCTTATGTTTGTGCAGATAATGAGCCTTTTGACCTTACAAGTGTGATGAATGGCAATCCTGATCCCGGGCTCATCTGGACGGATGTAAATGGTAATGTGTTGCCGAATCTTTTCAATCCGACAGATTATCCGCCCAATTCGAGTTTGTTCCTGACCTATTACGGAAGCGAAAGTGAGATTGGATGCTCATCTTCTCATAATCTGGTTCTTCACGTCACTTCGATCGCATCGTATGCCGGTGAATTCACAGAAATTGAAGTACTGCCGGTGAGTTCACCTTTTTATATGACAGATTCCCTTGCAGGAGATCCGCTTCCAGGCGGTGTATGGACCGATAGCGAAGGCTTTGAAGTGTTCAACGGATTATTTATGCCGGGATTTACCCCATTCGGAATATATACGTATACCGTTACTTCATATTGCGGGACAGACAGTCAGGAACTGATTATTTTGGAACAATTCGGTTTCGCGGGTTCGGATTGGGAGTTTGATCCCCTTCCGGAAAATGGCCAATATGAGGCGGGTCAAACAGTGCAATTCATGTTCAGCCTGAGCGGACAAATGTTCGATTCGGGCCTTTTGCACGGCATCATTTTCGATATACCTGAAGGCTGGAATCTTGAAAATTATGTCTCTCTGGATGCTCCGGAAGCGTGTGGTGGAAGCGGCGAATGGATATTCCTTGAATCTCTTGAAAACAATGGCATCTCATACGGCCCCGGGTTTTATTTTGACGAATTCAATGGCGGTACTGCCGATGGCGACCCATCCAACAATCCCGGTGATGCCTGTGCGGTTCTCTCGTTTTCACTTACACTTAAACTCATTGAAGATTGTGATGACCTGAGTGAAGTGGACATTCTACCCTCGTTGATACTTACCAGTGATGGTTTGACGGGCAGCGGGGACATCGATGCTGCCGAGGCAATTGTTTTCACCACCGGATTGCCAAATCTCACTATGGTGCCAGCCGTGATCAATGCGGGAATCAACGCTGAAGCTATATACCAATTATCCGACCCGGTTTTCACGCTCACCGATTCTTTGGGAGGCAATCCCAATTTGGATGGAATCTGGACCAATCCTTCGGGATTTCCTGTAGTGGATGGAGTTTTTGTTCCCGGTAGCGCGGAGGATGGGCTTTATATGTACGTGGTGGCTGGCACCTGTGCCAGCGATACGGCTTTTTTGATGGTCAGCCTCTCCGGGATAGAAGTTTCCACAAATGATCATTTTTATGTCAGCGATGCACTGCAGATTTTCCCCAATCCGGTTGATCATTTTGCGCGCATCGTTATTCCTAAATCGGCTGCAGGATGGGCCAATGCTCATCTTCATGTGTACAATGTTGTAGGATCGCTTGTGCACACCCAACCCGTTGTTGGAGATGAAATTGTTCTTCAAACCGGGTTGTTGATTTCGGGGATTTATATTCTGAATCTTTCTTCAGGAAGCGAAGTTCCGCTTACCGCGAAAATGATCGTCGTGAAATAGAAGCAGATATCTGCTACCAAACAGGCTTTTTCATCCTGATTTATTCGGATCAATAAATGCCCGCGAATTCCGGTACTTTTGCCGGGTGCAATTTCAATATGACATAGCCGTGATCGGCGGCGGGGCTGCGGGTTTTTTCGCTGCCATTCACGCTGCGGATGGAGGCAGGAATAAGGTGGTTATTTTAGAGAAAACTTCCAAACTGCTTACCAAAGTCGGTGTGAGCGGGGGAGGCCGGTGTAATGTGACCCATGATTGTCCGTACCCGTCAAAACTCACAGAACATTTTCCCCGCGGTGGAAAAACGCTCCGGAAGGCTTTTGAAAAGTTCGGGGCCACAGACACGGTTCGTTGGTTTGAAAGCAGGGGAGTGGCCTTGAAAACCGAATCAGATGGCCGGATTTTCCCGGTTTCCAATCAGTCGCAGACCATCATCGATTGCCTGATGGCCGAAGTGGAAAAATCCGGAATTAAGATCAGTGTGAAATCGGAAGTGGAAAAAATTGAACACATCGAAGGTGGATTTCAAATTGGTTTGAAAGGAGATCAGACTGTTTTTTCCCGAAAGGTGATTATCACAACGGGTGGGTTTAACAAAATCGAAGGGTATGACTGGCTCACCAAACTCGGTTTGAAAATTGCCAATCCGGTTCCGTCACTTTTTACATTCAATGTGCCTGACAGCGATCTAAAAGACCTGATGGGCCTGTCGGTGTCAAAGGGATTTGTGCAGATTCCCGGAAGCAAGTGGAAAGAAGAGGGCCCTGTGCTCATCACACATTGGGGATTCAGCGCACCCGCAGTAATCAAACTCTCATCGTGGGCAGCCATCGATCTCCACAGCCGGCATTACCAGTTTCCTATTTTGATCAACTGGACCGGAGAAACCGAAGAAACCGTGCGAGGCACTTTTGCAGAAATGCGGGAAAAACACGCTGCAAAACGCGTGTCTGGAAATCCATGTTTTGATATACCCACCCGACTTTGGGAGCGGCTTTGCAGCAAAGCAGAAATTGTCGCAGAACTCCGTCATGCCGACCTTCCGGCAAAAATGGCAAACAAGTTCATAGAAACGCTGATCAGGTGCGCTTATCAGGTAAATGGGAAAACCACTTTCAAGGAAGAATTTGTGACCTGCGGCGGTGTGCTGTTGGAAGAAGTGAACATGCAAACATTTGAATCGAAAAAAATCCCGGGATTTTACCTGGCGGGAGAAGTGCTTGATGTGGATGGGGTGACCGGGGGGTTTAATTTTCAGCACGCCTGGACGAGTGGGTTTTTGGCAGGAAGTCATGCGGCGCAGACTATCGGCTAAATATTTTTCGCGTTGATAAAAATCCCTTCTACGGGAAATAAATTGATTGTAATGTTGACAAAAATCATCGCAACCTATAGGAGAATATATTTTAAAGAATTTGCTTTGGACATCGTCAAAATCATCATCTTTGGCTCGATATCAAAAGAATTGATCAACTTGATAGACGACCAGCATTAAATTATTTATGAAACGATTTGCAAGCAGTATCATCATTGGTGTGGCCATTATACTGGTCGCGTGGATTTTTTCAGATGCTGTTAAAAACCGGAATAAAGCAGATAACTCTATTTCGGTAACGGGTCTTGGTAGCAAGGATTTCGTTTCCGATTTAATTGTGTGGAGTGGTACTTTTATTCAAAAGAGCGACAGACTGGAAGATGCTTCTTCGGCTTTGAATAAAAACAGGGATGATATTCGCGCGTATTTGACTTCCAAAGGTGTGAAGCCAGAACAAATGATTTTTTCGGCGATCGATATTTCCAAAGAATTCGATTATTCCTACGACAATTACGGCAACCGCACGACTACAGTATTTACTGGTTTTCGGCTCAGCCAAAATATCCAGATCGAATCAAATGATGTAGACCTGATCGAAGACATTTCCCGACAGGTGAGCGAGTTGATTAATATCGGGATTGAATTTTATTCAAATACGCCACAATATTATTACACCAAACTGGCTGAACTTAAAATCGAAATGATCGCCGAAGCCACGAAAGATGCCCACACCAGGGCCACCAGCATCGCGGAAAATGCAGACAGCGAAGTCGGTCGGTTGAAGAACGCCTCAATGGGGGTGTTTCAGATTATCGCCCAAAACTCGTCAGAAGATTATTCATGGGGTGGCTCATTCAACACAACTTCCAAAAGAAAAACAGCTACGATCACTGTCAAACTGGAATACGAAACGGATTAAGTCGAATTCAGTATCTGTCCTATTTTAGTACACTTTCCAACTTTCTGACTTTCTGACTTTCCAACTTTCCCACTCACTTCTCACCCCCTCTCCACTTCTCCCTTTGGTCCTTCCGGGCAGGGCATCCAGTGGGTTACATCGGCAAAATAGTGGTTGCTCTGACCTTCGCCCACCCAGAAGTGGGGACCGTGTTGGGCGTATTTCGGATTGGCTGGCTTGAAAAAATCTTCGGCAAACCGCAGAAAAATGACAGGGACATATCGCGTGGCGCCTGTTTTTCCAGGTAGGTAGACATTGTTGTTCGGCAGAAAGGCCAATACCCTTTGGTTGTTTTCAGGAAGTTCTTCATCTACCGGGATCCATTCCATAGCGTGTCAGATTTTAAGGCGAAATTACGGCGTTTTCTCAAACACCATACAATGTTGCCAGGGGAGATTACCAATGTTTCTTACCAGTGAAAATCCGGCCGCTTCGAATTCCTTTTTGGCTTGTTCAGCGGTCATTTTGTGGACTTCCTTGATGGGTACCCATTTGTCTTCCGCGCGAAATTCCACGAGGTAAATCCGTCCATCTGGCCGCAAGGCTTCACGCATGCTGGCCAGCATTTCGCGCGGATAGGCGAACTCGTGGTACACATCCACGAGCAGCATTTTGTCGCAGCTGTTTTCCGGAAGGTTTACAGCCTGCTCCGTGCCTTTTACAATTTCCACCTGGGCAAAATTACCAGCGGTTTTTCGCTTCTCCATTACCTGCAGCATTTCATCCTGAATATCCACAGCATAAACCTTCGCCGTGCGCTCCGCCATGCGAAATACGTGGAATCCTGACCCCGCTCCGATGTCGGCGATGACATCGGTGGATGAAATGTCGAGATTTTTCAGTAGGCGTTCCGATTTTTCTTCTGCCTGTCTTTCGGGCCGCTCGAGCCAATCCATCCCATGATATCCCATCACATGGGCGATTTCACGTCCCATATACCATTTGCCAATGCCATTGGGATCTCCCTTTCGGTAAATATAATTGTCATCAACAGTTTGTCCGGAGGTTTGAAGCACTATGAGTGCGTTGGAGCAAAAAATAAAAAGAAGTGAATTCATTTTCATTTTATTTAAACAAAATCGCCGCAAAACGGTTTGAAAATCGACTTAAAACTGAGGAGAAGAATAGGTTAAGTTAAATAAAATGATATCATTTCCCGAAAGGATAACTTTGTAATTTTTGGCTTAGGAATTCATGACTGGCAAAATTTGGCTGTGTATTTGTGGATTTTTAGCCTTTACTTCGCAGTCGAAAATGACGTTATGATTAGATATTCTACCTCCTTTTTTACGTTCTGTATTCTTCTATTCAGTGGCAATACGTTTGCCCAGCTTTGCCTTGACGGGTTTGCCGGTGCTTATCCATGCGATAAAATCGATCAGACGGCCATGATGCCACTGGCCATGTTTGAAGCCGCCAATTCCAACGACGTGTGGGGTTGGACCAATCCTGAGACGGGTCGCGAATTTGCAGCTGTGGGATTTGACAACAAAACAGCTTTTATTGATATTACCACACCTCAATATCCCATTTATATCGGTTATTTACCTACTCAAACAACACCTTCATTGTGGCGTGATGTAAAAGTGCTGAATGGGTACGCAGTTATTGTAGCGGAAGCTCCAATGCACGGCATGCAGATTTTCGATATGCGCAGACTTGAATCGGTAAGTTTCAATGACACTCCCGTCGTTTTTGATACAGACGCGTATTACAATGGTTTTGGAAATGCGCACAACATTGTTGTAGATGAAGCCAACAGATATGCCTATGCTGTTGGTTCCAACACATTTGGCGGTCGGCTTCACATTGTAAATTTGTTGAATCCAACGAACCCGTTTTACGCGGGTAGCACCGATGAGGATCAATATACACATGATGCTCAGGTTGTTGTGTATCAGGGTCCGGATGCGCAATATCAGGGTCGCCAGATTTGTTTTGCATCCAATCAACAGAATATCACCATATTAGACGTTACGTCAAAAAGCAACGTGACACTCATTTCCACAGGAACATATGAAAACGTGGGATACACCCATCAGGCCTGGCTGACTGAAGATCACCGGTATTTGCTCGTCAATGATGAGACAGATGAATTGGCTGCCAATAGTCAGGGCGAAACACCAAATACCAGGACCATCATTTTAGATGTACAGGACCTGGATAATCCCATGGCAATCGGTGAATATTATCACAACAGCACAGCTATTGATCACAACCTCTATATCAAGGACAATCTCGTATATTTTTCCAATTATAATTCCGGATTGCGCATGGCAGACGTGAACAATGTTGGAAATGGACAACTCAATTATTTCGGATATTTTGATGTGGTCCCGGCCCACGATAATACGACCTTTACCGGTTCATGGAGCAATTATCCGTATTTTGAAAGTGGGGTAGTACCTACCACGAATATGTACCAGGGCCTGCATCTCCTTCGTCCAAG
>JBGTLS010000306.1:0-2016 GCA_041744015.1 Cryomorpha sp.
ATCTTTCAGGTACATATCAAACAATGATTTCTTTGCAAATCCATTGCTCAGTTTCATCTGTGCCACCGTGTATTTTACATATATTTTAAAGAAATCACTGGCCGATAAGTGGACGTCACGCCACTTTTTTTCAAATTCCAGAATTTTGTCGCGAATTAGGCGGCTGCCAATCAGAGTACCGTTTTGGGTAAAAAAATCAAAATAAGCAGCATCGAAATTGGCAATCAGGACATTGATATCATTCGAATCCAAATCTCTAAACACGTATTGAAGCTCACCGTGTTGCCAGGTATTTACCATGATGGTTTGGTCCCCAGGTATGATTTCAATGTTGTACGTTTTACCGGGTTCGAGATACACAGGCGCAGAATAGCGGTTTATGGCTATCCAGGCTTCTGCTATTTCATTTTTTTTGAAAGCGAGTTTAAAATAACCGGTAGAGTCGATGGACGTCAAGTCACCGACAACAATATTTTGCGAAAGCGGATCCACATGGGAAAAAAGTCTGATGTCTTTACCTTCAAATCCTTTAGCATAGCCCAATAGCACAGTTTCCTGTGCGCAACAGAAAGAAGATGTTATAAAAAGAAAAAAGAACACCTTAAAACGAATCATCCAGCTGAATCGAGTTGGGAATGAATTTATTAACGTCTCCACCATTTCGGTATATGTCGCGAACGATGGAAGAACTATAGGCTGAAAATTCCGGTTTTGACACGAGGAAAATGGTGTCAACTTCGTTGGCAAGTTCATTGTTCATTTGCGCTATAGAGCTTTCAAACTGGAAATCCTCCGCATTTCTCAATCCGCGAATAATGTGTCCGGCGCCCTTGGTACGGCAAAAATTGACGGTGAGTCCCTGGTAGCTGTCCACTTCAACTTTCTCCTCAAAATTGAAAGTTTGTTTGATCCATTGCATCCTCTGCTCAAGGCTAAACATGTATTTCTTTTCAGCATTAATTCCAATGGCTACCACCACGCGATCGAAAAGAGGGAGCGCCCGTCGGATAAGGTTTTCATGTCCTTTCGTGATGGGATCAAAAGAGCCCGGAAATACAGCGATTTTGGCCATTACGTAATATTTAAAGCATTTCTGACCTTCATACACTTCTGTAGAATAACTTCGAGTTTGTCCAGTTGGAGCATCGTAAAAGGATCACTTAAAGCTTTGTGCGGTTCCGGATGTACCTCGAGAAAGAGTCCATCCGCACCCGTGGCAATGGCTGAAATAGCGATGGTCTCGATCAGTTCAGGGTCGCCACCCGTTACGCCGGATGTTTGATTGGGTTTTTGCACGCTGTGTGTGCAATCCATCACGACAGGTGCCCCAAGTTTTTTCATGCGATATATGGAAGTTGCATCTACGATCAAATCGGTATATCCAAAAGTTGTTCCGCGTTCGCAAACCCAGGCATTTTTATTTCCAGTGGCATGCACTTTATCGACGGCGAATTTCATGGCTTCGGGACTTAGGAATTGTCCTTTTTTGATGTTAACGGTACAGCCTGTTTCACCGGCAGCGGTTAGCAATCTCGTTTGTCGACAGAGAAAAGCGGGGATTTGCAGATGAGTGACATAAGGTGCCACTTCCGCTGGTTCATGGCTTTCGTGAACGTCGGTGATATTCGAAATTCCCAATTCATCCCTCACATCGCGCAAAATTTGCAGTGCTTGTTTTTTTTCAATTCCGGTAAAACTGTCGAGTTTGCTGCGGTTGGCCTTCTCGTAACTGCCCTTGAAAATGTAGGTAATGTCGAGCCGATCGCAAATCTCTTTAACATGGCGGGCGATATGCAAGGCCATGTCTCTGTCTTCGATGGCGCAGGGTCCGGCTATCAGAAATAATTTGTTCATTCTTCTTTTGCTTTTTGACCGAGATATCCGCTGTGATGGCGCAAGGCATACTCCTTTTTAGTAAACCCTATTTTTTCCATAAGCAACACAACAAGCAGGTCACCAGCTACTGTCATCACCGTAGTGGAAGTGGTTGGTGTCAAGCCAAGCGGACAGATTTCT
>JBGTLS010000307.1:0-8736 GCA_041744015.1 Cryomorpha sp.
TACAGCCGCATCGACCTCGAAGTGGGCCTCACGGAAAATGGGAAACAAATCAAATACGATTTCATCCTCCACCCCGGCGCGGACCTCCAGGATATCCGAATCCGCTACCAGGGACACGACGCAGTGACCGAAAAAGACGGAGCCCTGAATTTTTCCCTTTCGGGAAAAACACTCACCGAAAACATTCCCATGAGCTGGACTCTTCCGGGAAATGAACCCACAGATGTGATTTACGATGTCCACTACATGGACAATGACGCCGTGGAAATCGGCTTCGCCCTGAAGAATCCAAACCTGCCCAAAACCGCCCACACCCTCGTAATCGACCCGCTGGTGGCCCTGCACTGGAGCACCTTTTACGGCGACAGCCTTTACGACACGGGCAACGCCATCGCCACGGATTCCCTCGCCAATGTATACATCGCCGGTACCACCGAATCCCTGCACGCCATGGCCTCAGCAGGTGCCTACCAAAACACCTTTGCCGGGGGACAATACGATGCCTTCCTGGTAAAATTCAACCAGCACGGTCTCCGCCACTGGGCGACCTACTACGGTGGCAGCGGCGACGATGAAGGCCTCGGCGTGAGCGCCCACACCTACGATCACGTGTACATGGTGGGTTATACCACTTCAACAGATTCCATCGGTACGGACAGCGCTTTCCAAACCACCCATCAGGGCGGCAGGGACGGCTTCGTGGCCAAATTCAACCGCCTGGGTTACCTCGTCTGGGACACCTACCTCGGCGGGGAAAACGACGATGAAGCCATTGCCGTATTTGCTGAAAAGAACAACCAGGTTTACGTCACCGGCCACACCAACAGCGCCAATCTATTCGATTCTTCGTTGGTCCCACCCATCAATCCTTACACCGGCGGCATCGACGGTTTTGTCGCCGTGTTTGATACCGACGGCGCTCTGTCAAAGTCCACCTTTTTCGGGGGCGAAAATGACGACCGCCCCACGGGCCTGACCGTCACCGACAACGGCGAGATTTTCATCAGCGGCTTTTCCAATTCCACTTCGGGAATCGCGACGCCCGAAGCCTTTCAAACCACCCTCCAGGGCGAACAGGATGGCTTCGTCGCCAAATTCGACAGCAGCGCCACGGTGATCTGGTCCAGCTATTACGGCGGTCCCGGCATCGACGCAGCCACCGGCATCGCAGCCGATCACAAAAGACTTTACATCACCGGGTACACCGATTCAGAAACCGGTCTTTCCACCGACAGCGTCCACCAAACCGTATTCAGCGGAGAGAATGACGCCTACGTAGCCTCGCTCGACAGTCTGGGAGGCATCACCTGGTACACCTATTTTGGTGGCACACTCAGCGACCGTGCCAGCGCCATTGGAATCGACTTTGACGGGGATGTGTATATCACGGGCACCACAAACTCCCCCGATTCCATCAACTTTTCCGCAGATTCGCTCAACTCTTATCTCGCAGGGGGCACGGATGTGTTCATCGCCAAATTTGATACCCTCGGTACCCGCATCTGGAGCCGTTATTTCGGTGGACCATCCGACGATCAGGCCAATGCCATGGCTATTTACGGATTTACGGCAGTCTTCTTTACAGGAAAAACGGCTTCTGAATCGGATATGGCATTCACCCTCGACCCGACGGAATCGATCCATCAGATGTTTGCCGGCGGAGATGCCGACGCTTTTGTGACCCGTCTCACCCAACCCAAATCGACCCCACCACCGGATATTTGCATCTGTCCCGGTGGTTCGGGTGGTTCGGGTGGCTCTGGTGGAGGGGGTGTAAATCAAATCGGGATTTGTTACGGAGATTCCATTGAAATCAACGTGAGCGGAGGATGTCTCGGCATCGGCGCCCAGTGGGTATGGTATAAAGATTCATGTGGCGAAACCGACTTGTACGTCGGCGACGGTGAATCCATCTGGGTGAGCCCGGATTCAACAACCACCTATTATGTACGAGCCGAAAGTGTATTTGATGTTTCGGATTGCAGAAGTCGAACCATCTATGTGGATTATCCACCCACGGCGACTGCCAGTATTTCAGAAAATATTTGTCCCGGTGGAACCGCTACCCTCACTGCCGGTGGTGCTCTTTTCTACGCCTGGACCGGACCGGATGAATTTGAAAGCGAAGAGCAGATCACCAGTATCGACTCCCTGACATCCATCAACGAAGGTATTTATCAGGTTGTAATTTCCACCCTGTTCGGTTGTACCGACACCTCTGAAGTTCATTTGAATTTATTGCCTTCACCGGCATTTGAGGTCCTGGCCACCAACATCACCTGTCCGGGTTACGACGACGGACGCCTCGAAGCCGTTTCAAACGATACCCTCGACCTCACCTGGTCATGGACCCACAACGGGTCTTCAAACCCCATTCAGGAGAATTTGCCGACAGGCGAATACAGCCTCGTCGTCACCAACGATCTCTCCTGTTCCAGCATGATGAGTTTTGACCTTACCGCTCCCGAATTGCCTTTGGACACGGTCCTGATAACACCAGAATACTGCAATCAGGTCAATGGGTCCATCCATCTCTCCCTTTCGGGAAATGAGAACAATTACGACGTGCTCTGGATGCCTGGGGATGGCACCGGGGCTCACCTTATCGATGTTTCGGCGGGCACATATTTCGCCCTGGTCACAGACCCCGATGGTTGCACCTTCACCACCGATTCATTTCTGGTCGAAAACCTGGGCCATTTCACGGCAGTGATTACCCCGGACTCCCTCTTCCTGGACCTGGAAGAAGTCACCGACCTGTTTGCCTTCACCCTTCCGGAAATGGAAAATCTCACATATCACTGGACACCGGAAGAAGGATTGAGTTGCTCTGATTGTCCCAACCCCATGGCAAATCCCGGGCTGAGCACCATGTACACCGTGCTCCTCACCAGCGATAAGGGCTGTATATCTTCCGATTCGGTTTTCGTTTTCAGAGCCATTCCGCCATCCGTGGCATTTATTCCGACCATATTCTCTCCCAACAGCGATGGCCTCAATGATTTTCTCTGCGTGATGGGCGACAGAATCGTGGACGTCAACCTGAAAATCTTCAACCGCTGGGGTGAAAATGTATTTACCACCAAAAACCAACTGGAATGCTGGGATGGATTTTACAACGGACAGCCGGTCGATCCCGGATCACTCGTGTACACACTTCACCTCGTGCTCGATGATGGAGAACAAATCAGCAAATCTGGTAATATAAATATTGTGCGGTGAGACGCCAAAAACCACAAACCACAATAGAAAAGCACATCCCCGGTCTGTTGCGGACCATGGGACTGCTTTTCTGTGGTTTGTGTTTCACCAGTTCACTGATAGCACAGGATGCGCTTTTCACCCAACAGGCGCTGAATCCCCTCACACTGAATCCTGCCCTCGCCGGTCAGACGCACGCCATGCGGGCCTCCGTGCACCACCGTTCACAATGGAGGTCGGTGGCCATTCCCTTTACCACCTCAGCCGCGGCTTTTGACATGGCCCTCGGAGATGATCTGAAGAAAAAGACAGGGCGTTTTGGTGTCGGACTTCTCCTCTCCCGCGATCGTGCCGGAGAACCACAATTTACAAGCTCCGCGGCCTTGCTCAACCTGGCATATCATGTGAATCTTTCTGCCGCAAGCAAGCTGAGTGCGGGTCTGAACGCCGGGTTTGATCAGCACGTGGCTGCGACGCCTTCTGGCGAATGGGGCAGTCAGTACAACGGATATCAATTCGATCCCAGCATCAGCAGCGGTGAAAGTTTTGGCGCCGACCAGCAGTCGCATATCGATCTGGGTGGTGGCGTGGTATTCAGCTCTGGCAGCAATTCCAATGGAAGGAAAATCAACAAATCATGGGAACTGAACATCGGGATGGCTGCTTACCACATGGGGCGCGTAACCCTCGCCCGGGCCGACTGGATGACCTACGAAACAGCTCCGCGGTATACGGGTTTTGTGAATGGCAAAATCGCCCTGGGTATGAGTTCCCTTGCTTTGTTACCCGCCGTTTATTACCACCATCAGGGCGCTTTTCAGCAAACGCTTCTGGGCAGTTTCCTGCAATTTGATCTCAACGATGCCCGGAGTTTTTCAAGTTCCCAAAAACCCATGACTGCCGCCATTGGCATCTTTTGCCGTACAGGCGATGCCATCATCGCAAAAGCCCAATATGAATTTTCAGATTTCGCAATCGGCTTGTCGTATGATTTCAATTATTCCGGTCTCAGTGCCATTTCGAATGGCCGTGGAGGTATGGAGCTGGCGCTGGTATGGAGAAAATAATCGTCGATTCGTAAGATTGAACCTCGTAAACAAACACCAAATCACCACATCCTCAAATCATCTCATCCTCAAATCAACTAATCAACTAATCAAATTCCATCGCCGTAATCACTTCCAGCCTGATTTCTTTGCCCACCTGATGTTCTATTTCTCTCTTCAATTGGATGATCTGTTCGTCTTCAATACTTGATGATGAAATGAGTCGGAGAGATACGGAAGGATTTTCACCAAAACGCACCCTGACATCGGTCATGCGCATATCGCCAAATTCCGAGCCTTCGAGCATTTCCGTGATTCTGGCCTCCTGTCTGATTCTGTTGAATGAAAAAGTAAGTGGGATACATACAAGTACGATGATAATCATGGTATAAATAAGGCCGGCTCTTGCCCTTCGGAAAGGAGCAAAACCCAATACCAGAAAGGTGAGCCCTCCAAACATAATGATACCCGCAAGGTTGGTAAGGTATAGCAAAAATGCACCAGAAAATACTTCCCAGTCAAACCATCCCAATCCAATTCCGGCGACTGCCAAAGGTGGAACGAGCGCAACAGCAATGGCCACGCCGGCCAGTGTTTTGGCAATTTCCTCTTTGGCATGTGCATATGCTGCTGCAACACCTGATGCCACTGCGATACCCAGGTCGAGCAAATTTGGCGAAAGCCGGGCCCCAATCTCCGAAGTAACGATGCGCAATGGAATTATCAGCGATACAAGGGCGGCAAAAAGAAGGCTCACCAAAGTGCCTATGAGAATGGTCTTGATGCCGTACTTCAACATATTGACATCGTATCGCACCACCCCCATCGAAAAAGATACAATGGGCGACATGAGCGGTGCCAGAATCATCGCACCGATGATCACCGGAGATGAATTTCCGAAAAGTCCAAAAGTGGCAATGACGGTAGACAATATCATCATGACCACATAAGGCGTCGTAAGTCGGGCGTTTTTTCGCAGCGTACTAAACAACCCCTTGAATTCTTCCGCAGTGGCGCGGGGCAGCCAGGGCAAACTGAATTTGATGAGCTCATCGCGTTTTTCACCTTTCGGCAAATTTTCCGTTTTGATGACTTTTGCGGTGTCGAGCTTATCGGATTTGGCAAAATCCATATTGTGCAACAACACTATCGCGTCCTTCTGCACAAGCAGGTCCAGGGTATCACTTTCAAATTTTTCACCATCAATGGTAAATTCGGTGGGCCTCTCAAATTTGATCAGCAGATTTCCCGTTTTAAGATAACCGATAAACCCGGGCAAGCTCAAAATCAATCTTTTGGCCGGGAGAAGACTTTGGAATAAAAAACCAATGACCGTGAGCACGTTTTGAGGTGCCAGAATCATGGTGTGCAGAAAACCATCATTCACAGCCCCATCCGACACCAGTCGTCTCGACACCACAGAACCCTTCGAATGCCCTACAGCAATGATCCCCAAAGCTGAAGTGGAAAGAATTTTATCGTCTCCGGTATGCAGGGTAATTCCTTTGTGTGCAAAGGATCCGAGTTTTTTGATATTCTTTAAAAAGCGCCATACCTGCCGAAAAAAATTATAGGAGATCGTTCCTTCCTCCAGGGCAAAAACCTCACCCACACTCACGGCCTGAAATACCGGCTGCCCGTTGCAAAGCAATATATCTATTTTTTGAGGATTATCTCCGCGCCTGATTTCAGCGATCACATCTTCGATTTTCTGCCCGGTACCCACACTCTTCGAAATATGCGCTGCCTCCGGATGAGGCAATATACCTAAACACCATTCTTTACCCAGAAATGCTTTCACCAGCGTTCGGAGATTCTGGTGGTTCAAATAAGACAGAACCACATCTCCGACCTGCCAATTCTTTTCCGATATAATATCAATCTCCACGGCGTCAACTTCCAGTTTAGAAAAGAGCGGTAAAATCTCTTTATCCAACGTTGTTTTATCAGATTTGTGATATATCAGGTGATACATAAGTTCAATTTAATCTGGATACTCCTTCCCGATTCCTGTCTAATATCCATTCAATCGCCAATCGTACAATAAATATTCGGGTGAGACCGAAGGGTTGATGCGCACGCGGCTATATAGGTTAACGAAATCCACAATGTCTGTGCTATCTGTTCGAAAATCGTCCGCATTGTCCCGTATCAGAGGTGCCAACATAGGCTTTGTAGGACTGATCCTGTTTTTATCAGGCAATTGGAAGAAAGCGCGCACAGCCTCTTCGAGTTGAACATTGAGCACACTTCCAACATAAACAGTTCGCGCCAGCTTTGGTGCGCCATGGGTTCCGTTCACGAGGGCGAAATGAAATCGCGGATCGTTAAAAGAAATACGAAGGGTATTTTTGATCTCATTCAGGCTCATTGGTTGATCTGAAATGCGCATTACAGGGAGATCAAAAGGTGGGGTGGTTTCGGGAGAAATATCTTTTATCCAACTTTTATTTTCCACACCATCCGGAACTTTCCCTATTTCAGTAATAGAGGGGATCGGGTAGTGCTGAATGATCAAAAAAATGGTGGCGGCATTGTATGCATTGATAAAATAGGCCATTCTATCTCCCGGCGAAAAGTCGATATCGTAAGGATTGAGAGATTCGAGGTACTGAATATATAGAACCAACGCCGGACTGTCGCGCTGAAAACCTCTGTAGTGAATATCGCCATTCCTGTTGATGTGCTTTCGCAAAAGACGATTGTACAGTTCAACCGGTTCAAAGGTCTGAATCTGATCTGTGGGGGGATTGGTGGCACGTTCTTCTCTGGGTACAGGCGGATTGCAGGCAAAAAGAAAGATGAAAAACCCTGCACATAGCCCCTTCATCCAAATCGCTCGTAATCTACACATGGCCCAAAGTTAGTTAACCTGCGATATATTTTGATCCGGATACCTTTCGGTAAATAGTATCGGCCGAATATTCTTACCCTCAGACAGGCCTGTCCCATGATGCCCGCTTCCCTTTCGGAAAAAACTGAAATTCAGGATCATTGGATTTGCGTCAAATGTTGACATAAAAAGAGCAGCCCTTGCGGACTGCTCTCCTTACTACTACTACTTACTCGCTTCTCTTCAATCTACTTCTCTGAGTTCTGATTTAATAACTGTAATCCACAGAAATTGTTCAGCCCATGAAGAATTTTTTCTGAAAAACATTCCTGATCTGACTCCCTGGAGGCTTTAAAAAAATAAAATGGTCTGTCATTTGAATTACCGGATGATCCGGAGATACTCACAAAATGATAAATCCCGAAGCAGTTTTACATTTCTGAGTAAAAAATTGGTTGCAATACTCTGAGAGAATTTAAGAAATAATAATCGATTTTATGGTTGAAAGTGCCGTTGAGAATACCGTTGAACGCAAATTTCGCATCAAAGATTTACCGTCAGTTCTAAAGGAAACCTATCAGGAATGGAACAAGGATGACCCCTGGAGACTGAGTGCCATAGTGGCCTATTACGCCCTCCTGTCTCTGCCTGGTCTTGTGGTGATAATCCTCAACACTGTTGGGGCAATATGGGGACAAGACATTGTTTCTGGTCGGCTTCAGGGCGAACTATCAGATGTTTTAAGTCCGGACGCAGCCGAAACGATCATCAAAATGACCGCCGAAACCCAGGAAGGGAATAAAAGTCTGGTGGCAACCATTATTGGAATAGCCACGCTGCTCTTCGGAGCCACCGGGGTGTTTTATCATTTACAATTATCCATAAATCATATTTGGGAAATCAAACCCGACCCCAAAGCAGGCATCAAGAAACTTCTGATTGACAGGGCAACCAGTTTTGCATTTATCCTGGTTATTGGTTTTTTATTGCTTATAAGCTTTGCACTTACAGCGCTGATATCTTTGCTTCAGGATTATATTGGTCAGTTCATTCCTGACGTAATGGTTTATGTGGTGTTGATAGTAAACGAAGTATTATCCCTCACAGTGATTACCGTTCTCTTTGCCCTTCTCTTTCGCTTTTTGCCCGATGCCAAGGTGCGGTGGAAAACAGTTTGGGTCGGAGCGATCGTGACAGCTGTGCTCTTTGAAATCGGAAAATTTGGGCTTGGACTCTATTTCGGCAATTCTGATCCAGGATCGGCTTATGGTGCCGCCGGATCCATGATTCTGATTTTGCTCTGGGTTTCTTACTCCTGTCTCATCCTCTTTTTTGGAGCAGAGGTCACGTGGGTTTATGCCCGCCGATATGGACACGGAATAGAAGCACAGCCACACGCCATTCACATCGGTCGGCGCAAAAGTCGCCGGGATAATAATGATGATGAAGTGGGTTAAAGTGTTTAAATAAAATTTTCATCCACATGTCGATCGCAAAAAGCCCCTCCTGAAAAGGAAGGGCTTTTTTCCCCTGAATATTTATCAAAATGCCACAGATGTCAGTGGGTGCGCAAAATTTTAATCGTCTTGTTTCCAGGCATATAAAAACAGCCCCATAAAGTTTCTTTATGAAATATTTGCATGTTGGTCGAATAAT
>JBGTLS010000308.1:0-6820 GCA_041744015.1 Cryomorpha sp.
CATCCATGTGATCATCGGAGAATTTTTTAATCAATGATTCGTCACTCTCTTTGTAAGTTTTCCACAGCAATGCCCGTTTGCGCAGTTTACGATATAATCTTTTCTGCTGCCTGGTACCATCGTTAAAGGTGAATTTATATATGGAAACTCGTTTAGACATGTAATCAGAATAAAGTTCTGTCCCAAATTTTGAAGTTGCAGCTTCATGCTTTCTTTGAGAAGAAGTTAGCTCTTCCGTGTCCAATTCCGGAATCTGGTTATGGCTAGAGGCCACTACTTGATTTAAAACTGTTCGTTGATGACTGACCTGTACAGGTTTTTTCGCTTTGACCTGCCGTTGTCTGTCCGATTCAATTTTACCGAAGCTAGCTGCGGCAGAACGCATCAACATATTAGCCCGAAATTCATTGCTGTCACATAGGGAATAGAGCAACTTATCCTCAATCTCTATAAACTTCAAAAAACTCTTCCGATACGCCTTTTCACTCCGACGATCAAGTTGTCCTAAATGCTTAGTATAATCGGAAGAAAACTTTTGGTAATCTTTAACATTTGGGATTTTAAACGGCTTTGTAAAGCCAGATCGGGCCTCATTAAGAGAGGGAAATTTAAATGGAACCTGAGCAAATCCAGGATTTGTCAGAGTTAAAAGGATTATTATGGCGCTTAGTCGTCTCACAGAGGCAGTTCGTCGACAAACATAAGAGTCCTTTTGAAATATTTAAAAGTTTCTCTGAAATATTTTTGAATTTTAACATTTTGCCTCTTGACAAGTTAGATTTTATTAGAATGAGAATTCACTTCTTGTAAATATGCTGTGAAAATCTTTGTTCAAAACCAGGATAAATCGTCAACCTGAAGTCACGGATTACTTTTTTTTTGAAAGATCATCCCAAATCGTAAATCGTACATCGCAAATCGCAAATTACTCGCTTTTGGCCACTTTCTCCACCAAAACACTAAACCGAAAATCAAATGGTTCCAAATGCCCGCAGAGCAAAGGGATAAACTCTTTTCCAAAAGCCTGATACATCGGCGCAAAATTCATATTCCTTTCCTGCAATCCCTCCCGGGGAAACAAGGCTTCCCGCACTTTTTGCAGACGCGAAAGAATGACCTCCTGTTTTTGGCGCTCAGCCCGAAGCATCTTTTTTTCCAGATTACTTACTATTCTTTCTACCCGGGCAGACCCACTTTGAGCAGGCCTTTTCAGGATGGGGTCGACCAGACCCATTCGCGCTTCTATTTCCTGAAAAAGGTCCTGGAGTTTTTTACGTGATTTTTCCAGGTCCAGTAGCTGATCGCTTGCGGCTTTCACGAGGCTGTTCTCCAAATCAATGACGGGCTGAAACAGATCGGAAACTTCCAACTGAAGAGCCTCCAGTTGAAACCTGGCTTCCGCACGCACGACCAGCGCCGAGTTACGCAACATCAGTATGGGAAAAGGCACATGGAAACCCTTAAATACATCTTTCAGTTGAAACCAGTAAGCCAACTCTCCCCCTCCACCGATATAGGCCAGATTGGGCAGGATGATTTCCTGATAAAGTCCGCGCAACACCACGTTCGGACTAAATTTTTCCGGATTGCTTTCGAGCATGTTCAGGATTTCCTGTTCTGTAAACCGCAGCTGGTTATTGACTACTTCGTAATGTCCGTCCTCCGCTTTTACAATGCGCTCTCTCAACTGATCGTCGAGATAAAAAAGATTGATCGGTCGGGCATTTACCTGCAGGGAATAATGTTGCAACAGCGATTCGTTGGTGGCTTCCATGGCTTTCGCCGAAAGGCCCTGCGTCAATTCAGTCCGAAAAGCATCTTTCGCCAGCGCTTTCAATTGGGGATCGTCCCCGTCGATCACCACCACACCCAGATGACCAAAAAGGGTGTGCACCAGATGGCGCGTGGCTTCCGCCAAAGTACGATCACCCTGATAGGATTTTCGGAACAGGTCAATTAATTCACCGGAGCGATAGCCCACACCCAATGCTTCCCGGAACATAGATTCAATTTGGGCGAAGTTTTCAATCTTCATGCGACCAACAGCCCCGGTTTGATCAGTTTCCCATGCGATTTTGCCGGAAGGCAGATAAAAATGGTTGGCTTCTTCAAAATCATGGTCTTCGGATGCCATCCAAAAAACGGGGACAAACCTGAAATCCGGGTATTTATCTGCCAACAACTTCGTTGTATTGATGGCCGACACAATCTTGTAGAAAAAATAAAGTGGTCCGGTAAAAAGGCAAAGTTGATGGCCTGTAGTAATGGTATATGTATGCTCCTCCGCCAGAAGGTCAATACCCGGGGATTTTAATTTGGCACCAGCATATTGATCGCGAACTGCTTCGGCAAGCACTGCCCGGTTTTGATACGATTGGCTCTTTTCTGTAATCTGATCCCGAAAATTTTCGATTTCAGGTCGCCGGTGATAAAATGGTCTGAGTGGCTCCGCATCGGCTAAGTAATCCAATACAATTTTTCCGAAGTAGGCGGTATCAGCATATGGAACGCGGGTACAATCAACTTCTACAAGCTCCTTTTGGTTGGATTCCATTCGCGCAAAAATACGGTTTTCTCACACTGCTAAATAGTCGTTCGGAATATTTCGAAATATTGGGAAAAGAAGTTACGAATATAGCATCAAAGGCTTTTCTACGTTCATCAAAAGTTTTCCGGTCAGTAAACTTTTCCAAAGTTTTGGACTTTGGAAATGTTTTACTACCGATGTATAAAATCCACTATCAGTAGAATTTGCGCATCCGCTTTTCTGCGAAAGCAAACTATGATACTACCATAAATTATTATCTTACGCCTTCCAAACGAAATCATCACTTTATGAAAAACATTTTTCTCAGCGTGGCTGCCCTGTTTCTCGCAGCGACACTTTTCGCGCAAGACGGCGAAGTAATCAAGATCAAACCGGAAAGCGGTTATAATTTCACTGTCGTAAAAGACCTGGAAGCCACCCCGGTGCAAAATCAATTTCGCACGGGAACCTGCTGGAGTTTTTCTGCGCTGGCCTATTTTGAAAGCGAATTGATCAGAACGGGAAAAGGTGAACACAATCTCAGTGAAATGTACGTTGTGAACCACACCTACAAAGACAAGGCGGAAAGATATGTCCGCATGCACGGAAACACCAATTTCGGTGCCGGTGGAGCCTTTGTCGATATCGCTCACGTCTGGAAAAAGTATGGAATTCTTCCCGAGGAAGTTTATACCGGCCTACAGGATGGCGCGACAGAGCACAACCATTCAGAACTGGACTTGATATTGAAAGGTTATGTGGATGCAGTGATAGAAAACAAGCAAAAAGGCCTTACCAACAAATGGAAAGTGGGCTACGATGCGGTTGTGGATACTTATCTTGGTGCAATTCCCGCGGAATTTGAATACAAAGGGAAAAAATACACCCCACAATCATATGCTGCCGAACTAGGCTTGAATATGGACGATTACATCTCCATCACCAGCTATACGCACCATCCCTTTTACGGTAAGTTTATGCTGGAAATTCCAGACAACTGGTTGCATGTGGAAAGTTATAACCTCCCACTCGACGAGCTAATGCAGGTCATGGAAGGTGCCCTGCTCAGCGGCCATACTTTTGCCTGGGGCGCAGATGTTTCTGAAAAGGGATTTGCATTCCGCGAAGGACTCGCCCTCCTCCCGGAAGACGAATCGACCATACAAACCAAAGGCCAGGACCAGGCGCAATTCAGTGATGCAGGCGCAGTGAAAATTAGCAATGCATTTCAGGAACCCGTGCATCAAAAGCAGGTGGATCAGGATTTGCGACAACTTCAGTTTGACAATTGGCAAACCACGGATGATCATGGTATGCAAGTTACTGGTATGGTTAAAGACCAGAATGGTGACAAATATTATATGGTGAAAAATTCATGGGGCACCGAATACAATGGGCTCGGCGGTTACTTTTTTGCCAGCGAAGCCTATGTGCGATTAAAGACTATGAACATCTACGTGCACAAAGAAGCCCTTCCAAAAAATATTGCCAAAAAACTGAATCTCTGATAACAATATTATCAGATCTGAAAATCCATCACAACACTCATTAATGATTGAGGTTGATTGATGGATTTTCTGTTTCCAAATATTCCGAAATAATTCCTGCACATCGCAGGATATGAAGGACAACCCCGTAACTTTTGCCTATTTTTGCAGCGCGTGAAATTACTGAGCAAATTTCTGATCGGGTTGGTGAAAATATACCAATATACGTTGTCGCCTTTGCTGGGCAGCAATTGCCGACATTCTCCCACCTGTTCGGCGTATACCATAGAAGCCATCAAAGAATGGGGGGCAGGTAAAGGACTCTGGCTAGGAATTAAACGTATTTCAAAATGTCATCCATGGGGTTCACAGGGCTACGATCCTGTCCCAAAAAAATCAATTAAAATTCAATGAAAAGTTTATTAAAAGTTGTGTTGTTGTCGGTAGTGGGTGTGAGCCTTATAATGTGTGGAAGTCGGGGTGACAACCGAAAATTGCAGGAGGCCGCCGCAGTGCATTCAGATTTTATGACCAAATATGATTCCATATACCGATCGCTGGAAGCCGAACGTGTCCGGGTGAACGGATTGTTGGAGACAACCTCACCCACAGATCAACGGTTTGCAGCTTACCAATCTATGCAGCGTAGCATTGAAAAAGGATTCAACCTGCTTAGCTCATGGGAATCAAACGTGGCCCCTGTGCCCGGAATGGCACACGACCACGACAGCCATGCCCCCCATACCCACGATCCGGCCAAAGACGCGATCATCAAGGGAATGAGCGATCAGGAAATATATGATCTTCAGGTCGCCTATAAGACCAGGCTGGATGAAGTAATCAAGGAGATTCAAAATTTGCTCGATACCATCAAAATGTACGACCAAGGTGCACAATAGACCCCGTAGAAACAGAAAATCTCCGGCAATTCGCTCTTTGGTGCGGGAAACGCGTCTCGACGTTGCTCAGTTGATCTATCCGCTCTTTTTGCTAGAAGCAAAAAAAGCCAACAACCCCATTCTCAGTTTGCCCGGTCAATCGCAGCTGGGTTTGGAAGATCTGCTGCAGGAGATCGAAACGTCCATGAACCTGGGTATTGAAAGTTTTGTGCTTTTCCCCGCACTTGAAAACAAACACAAGGATAAAACTGCAACCTATAGTTATGCCAGGGACAATTTTTATCTGAAAACCATTCGCGAAGTGAAAAAACGCTTTCCGGAATGTGTTCTGATGAGCGATGTTGCCCTGGATCCCTACAGTTCGGATGGCCACGATGGTTATGTAGACGAAAACGGAAGGATCGACAATGATAAAACCTTGCCTATTCTGGCCAAAATGGCCCTGGCACAGGCAGAAGCCGGCATCGATATTCTGGGTCCTTCAGACATGATGGACGGCCGGGTGGGCTATTTGCGGGAAGCGCTCGATGAAAAAGAATATACAGGCGTTTCAATCATGTCTTATACCGCCAAATATGCCAGTGCATTTTATGGTCCGTTTCGCGATGCGCTCGACTCGGCACCCAAAGGCGGAGATAAGAAAACCTATCAAATGGATTTCTCCAATAAAAGGGAAGCCCTGCGCGAAGCGATGCTCGACGAAGATGAAGGGGCTGATATACTCATGGTCAAACCTGCGCTGTGCTATCTCGATATCATCAGCGATCTGAAATCTTTCAGCCACCTGCCTGTGGCCGCTTACAATGTGAGTGGTGAATACGCCATGGTGAAAGCAGCTGGCGCAAAAGGATGGATTAATGAGACCGCTGCGATGGAAGAAATGTTGCTTTCGATCAGAAGGGCGGGGGCCGACATCATTTTGACTTACTTTGCAAAAGACTTCGCCCGTCTGAAAAAATAGATACATGCTTACCATCGACATCCACACCCACATCCTTCCGGAAAACATTCCCAATTTCAAGGATCGGTTTGGATACGGCGGTTTTATCCATCTCGAACACCACAAGCCGTGTTGCGCGCGGATGATGATGGACAATAAATTTTTCAGGGAAATTGAAGACAATTGCTGGGACGCCAACACGCGCATGCGTGAGTGCGATCAGCATCAGGTTTCGGTGCAGGTACTCAGCACTGTTCCTGTCATGTTTAACTATTGGGCAAAGCCGGAACACTGCCTGGAAATATGCCATTTCCTGAACGATCATATCGCAGATATAGTTCGGCGATACCCAAAAAGATTTATCGGTTTGGGCACCCTTCCTATGCAGGATCCAGATCTGGCTATCGCTGAGTTGGAACGCTGTAAATCCATTGATTTAACGGGAGTTCAGATCGGTTCGCACATCAACGAATGGAATCTGAATGACTCCAATGTGCTCCCCGTGTTCGAAGCATGCCAGGATTTGGAGATGAGCATTTTCATACATCCATGGGATATGATGGGCACCAAAAAAATGGAAAAATACTGGTTGCCCTGGCTGGTAGGTATGCCCGCGGAAACCTCCCTGGCTATTTGTTCCATGATATTCGGGGGAGTTTTTGAAAAATTGCCCAAACTTCGGGTGGCATTTGCCCACGGAGGAGGGTCTTTTCCAGCCACAATCGGCCGGATTGAACACGGATTTAACGTGCGTCCTGACCTTTGCGCGATTGACAACAATGTAAATCCCAAGGATTATCTCGGACGCTTCTGGATAGATTCCCTCGTTCACGACCAAAAAATGCTCGATTATGTGGTAAGCCTTTTTGGCGCCAATCGCGTCGCTTTGGGAAGTGACTATCCCTTTCCTTTGGGCGAATTAATTCCCGGGAGCATTATCAAAGCCATGCCTTACCCCGAAGACACC
>JBGTLS010000309.1:0-2372 GCA_041744015.1 Cryomorpha sp.
TGCCCTTTTGGCAATTGGAGCAATTTTCGGTGTTGGAAAATTTGTGCAGAAGCGAAACATGGACAGGCTTCGGGCTGCCGCCAAAGACAAGGAATTGGCCCAGGCCAAAGAAATAGAAAAAGCTTATGCCGAACTCAAATCCACCCAAGCCCAACTCATCCAATCCGAAAAGATGGCATCCCTCGGAGAGCTCACTGCAGGCATTGCCCACGAGATCCAGAATCCGCTCAACTTCGTCAACAATTTCAGCGAAGTGAGCAACGAGCTGATCGACGAGATGCAGGAAGAGTTGGATAAGGGCGATGTGGAAGAAGCGAAATCCATTTCATCCGACATCAAACAAAATCTCGAAAAAATCGCCCACCACGGCAAGCGTGCCGATGCTATTGTAAAGGGAATGCTTGCTCATAGCCGCAGCGGGAAAGGAGAAAAAGAACCTACCGATCTGAATGCACTGGCTGAAGAATATCTGAAACTCTCTTATCACGGATTGCGCGCTAAGGATAGCTCTTTCAACGCCGATTTCAAAACCGATTTTGATCCAAACTTACCTAAAGTGGATGTTGTTCCGCAAGACATCGGCCGTGTGCTGCTCAATCTGATCAACAATGCCTTTCAGGCTTGTGCTTGGGAAGAAATCGAGAAACCAACGGTTACTGTTGCAACCAAACATTTACCAGAAGGTATTGAAATTTCCGTCACAGACAACGGGCCGGGCATCCCCGACTCCATCACAGACAAAATCTTCCAGCCCTTCTTTACTACCAAACCAACGGGTCAGGGTACGGGACTTGGATTGAGCTTGAGTTATGATATTGTGAAGGCGCATGGGGGTGAGATCAAGGTGGAATCCAAAGAGGGAAATGGAAGTACGTTTATTATTCATTTGCTCATTGTCTAAAAGCGATAAAGATTAGAGAACGCTATATTCTGGAATGGAAACCTCTTCAATGGAAATGTATTTTAGTATATTGATTTCCAGGACGGGTGTAATTATATGTCTGTAATTTCACAATACAAATTAATTCACATGCAGAGATCAACAGACCTTCCTTTTTTAATCAAAACACTTCAGGAACTGGTCAGCATTAATTCGATCAATCCCAGCCTGTCCAAAAATGGTCCGGGAGAAGAAGAAATAGGCCATTGCATTGCAGATCATCTGAGAAAATTAAATATCACTACAGAGATTGAACACCTGGGAAAAGGCCGGGTGAATGTCACGGGCATTATTCAAGGTTCTGGCAATGGTCGGTCGATTATGCTGAATGCACATATGGACACAGTGGATGTGACCCATATGAAAGACCCTTTTTCAGCCAGGATCGATGACGGCAAACTTTACGGTCGCGGGGCTCAGGATATGAAAGCCAGTATCGCGGCCATACTTTCTATGGCCAAAAGAATCCGCGACAATAATGTCAGCTTTAAAGGAGATATCATCTTGTCATTTGTCGCAGACGAGGAATACAACAGCATTGGCACCGAGCACGCCCTGAAAAAATACCATACGGATGGAGCCATCGTTACCGAACCAACTGATCTGAATATATGTATCGCGCATCAGGGCTTTGGACTTTTCGAATTTACAACGCAGGGCCGGGCGGCACATGGTGGCCTGCCTGAGGAAGGTATTGACGCCAACATGCACATGGCGGCGGTCATGCAGGAGCTGAGCCTGATGCGTGATCAATTAAAAGAAACACAATCACACCCATTGTTAGGTCGTCCTTCTGTTCACATTCCCCGCATTGAAGGAGGAACGGCGCCTTTTACTTATGCAGATAAGTGCAAATTAATCTTAGAGAGACGAACCCTCCCCGGTGAAAAGGAAGCAGATATTTGGCAATCGCTAAAAGCTATCAATGAAAAACTTTCAAAAAGACAAATAAAAGCCGAAGTTGGCCCCTTGATATGGCGGGACGGATTTGAAGCGGACAGGGAAGGAGCAATGGTAAGTTCCCTGTGTGATGCCTTTGAAGATCACACAGGAAAGAAAGCCCAATTTATAGGTCATCCCTGGTGGGAAGATTCGGCCTTAATCAGCGCGAAAGGCATTGACACGGTGATCTTTGGACCGACAGGTCAAGGCCTGCATTCTGCAATTGAATGGGTCGATATTCAATCCGTTGCCACAATGACCGACATATTATTCAGAACGGTAACCGATTATTGCAATAAAACAAAAGAACAAAACAAAACATGATGAGTGATAAAAAGAAAGACTGGAAAAACGTTCAGCAAGGCACCAAATCAGTCTGGGCTGGAGAAACGAGTCCGTTTTACAAAGGAGCCACGCAAATTCCGGTAGTGCACAGTGTTACTTTTGGGTACGAAGATGTCGAGACCTGGTTTGACGTGGCCATCGGAAA
>JBGTLS010000310.1:0-7868 GCA_041744015.1 Cryomorpha sp.
CAGATTAAAGTCTTCTTCCATCGGAATAACATCCTTGAACGTGCCAAAATCCAAATCTGCATCCACACGGGTTTTGATGAGCGGATCGGTCATCGGTCGACGCAGGGAAAGCGTGGCGTCAACCGTGTTTGGGTTGTTAGCCGTCTTTCCGATTTCCATGTGAAATTTCGGGACATCGATTGTCATCAGGTCCATATCATCACCTTCCGGACTCACGATTATGGCTGCGATCTGAATGTTTTCGATGCTGCGCGGAAGATCAGGATACTGCACACTACCATTGTCAATGGCGAAGTCAAGGGCGTAACCCGGCATAGATGTTTCGTTGTACACCCCGCGCACGTATCCTTCGAGTTTTACGGCTCCATTTGCGGTAACGCCATCCAGGTCCTGGGTGAAATCGGCAGGTATAAGAGAGAGGATAGATCTGAGTTCAGTTTTAACAAGATTGAACGTGATATCCATATCGATATCATCAGCAGGCATGGCGAGCCACCCGTCAAAACGCAGTGCGAGATCGTTGATATCGAGTTCATTTTCCTTAAAAGTGAACTTCATATTGACCATATCCATTTCCAGATCGGCTTTCAAATCCACTTCCACGCGACGCAGGTATTTGACACCTTCATAAACAACATCCAGCGTTTTGATATCGGTATTGGTGTAAAGCGTGAATATATCTTCTGAAAAATCTCCTTTTCCAGTATGATTGAATCCGTCCATTACCATCAACATGGCCAGGCTGGCATCATCATAAACGATACGACCATTTTTGATGCTGTATTCGCTGATGTTCAAATTGGCCGATTCGCTTTCTTCATCCACCACTTCGTCCGTTTCTTCTGATTCGATGGCGATATCGTAATTGGCAGTGCCATCCTTAAGTACCTTCACATGCACATAAGGTTGATCCAGGGTTATTTTTTTGATTTCAATCTCGCTTCCGCGAATGACGCTCATGATGTCGATGGTAAGGCCCAGATTGTCCATATAGGCCAGGGTATCTCCCTGAAACTGCTCGATACCGATCACGCTGAGGTTTTCGATTTTTACCGAAAGGTTGGGGAAATTCCTTATTAGAGAGAGATTCACATCTGAAAAGTCAACCGTGGCACGTAGATTCTTATTTGCCTCCGTTTTTACCATTTCAATAATTTTGCCCTTGAAGGCAAATGGAATGATAATGAGTGCAGCAAAGAAGACCAAGAGGATGATTCCAATAATTTTAAGCGCTTTTTTCATAACAGGTATTGTGGTGCTGATTTAAACTTTATAATTCAATTCGCCTTCGGTTTGGGCAATTACGGTGGCCACGGTCGCATCGCCGGTAACATTTACCACAGTGCGCAACATGTCTAAAATACGGTCAACGGGGAATATTATTGCAATCCACAGCGGGTTCAGACCCACACTTTGCAGCACAATAATAAGCATCACCAGACCTGCGCTTGGAACTGCAGCCGAGCCGATTGATGCCAGCGTAGCTGTTAAAACAATGGTAAGCTGCTGCCCCATACTGAGTTCCACCATGTGCAACTGTGCGAGAAAGATTACTGCAACTGCCTGATAGAGACTGGTGCCATCCATATTGACCGTGGCCCCGATGGGCAGTACAAAACTGGTAATATTTCGCGACACTCCCAGATTTTCTTCCACACATTCCATTGTAACAGGAAGAGTGGCAGCACTCGAACTCGTGGAAAAAGCCAGAAACTGGGCAGGACTGATCCTTTTTAAAAATTCCTTGTATTTAAGCGGTTTTACGACAGTGCGGGCGATAGCCGGGTAAATCACAAAAATCATTAAGGTTAGTCCGATGACCACAACGATACTATACGAGCCCAAACCTTTAAAAATCTCAAAAACCTGGGCAGGCGTGTCGGCCATGTTGGCGAGAACCCCGGCCATCAATGCAAACACGAAAAATGGCGCAGCCTGCATGATGACATCCACCATTTTCAGGAAAACTTCATTGGTGGATTCCACAAACTTTTTGACTGCACCCGCCTTCTCTTCTGGCAACATGGCGAGGCATACACCAAAGAAAATGGCAAAAAAGATCACCTGAAGCATCAGGCCATTGTCTCCGATGGATAGAATGATGTTTTCTGGAACCATATCGACCAAAAATTGCAAAGGCCCGGATTTTTTTGATTTTTCGGCAGTTTCTACGCGCGAACCGGCTGCAGCCCTGTTTTTAGCTTCCTGCGCGGCAATGGCTTCCGCATCGAGAAAATGAGCGTATTGCGGATCGGCGGTGAAGTTTTGCCCGTCGAGGATGCCGACGCCAGGAGTGGCTTCTGCCCATGCTTCATAAGCAATGCGGTTTTTGATACGCGATTCTTTGTCGACAAATTCGCCGGGTTTGATGGTATTGACCAAAACAAGGCCCAGGCCCACGGCAAAGACTGTGGTAATCAGATAAACACCCAATGTTTTGGCGCCAAGTCGTCCGAGTTTTGTAATGTCCTGCAATCCTGAAATACCCGCAATGATTGAAAAAAGCACGAGTGGTACCGCGATGAATTTCAACATACGGATGAAAATCACCCCGAAAGGATCAATCCAATCCTGTGTAAATTGATTCCATCCAAGGTAGCTCGCGGCAAAAGCCCAGGCGATACCGAGCACGAGACCAATAATGATTTTCCAATGCAGGGCGAGTTTCTTCATATCAGATTTTAGAAGTTCGGTTGCGGAGCAGGTGATCGGCGATTACAAGCGCTGCCATGGCTTCTACGATAGGCACAGCGCGCGGCACCACGCATGGGTCGTGCCGGCCTTCTATTTTAATGGTGGTCGATTCCCCTTCGCGAGTGAGCGTTTGTTGTTCTTTGCGAATGCTCGCGACTGGCTTGAATGCTACACGGCAGACGATATCCATGCCATTGCTGATACCACCCTGGATACCTCCACTATGGTTTGTCGTAGTGGAAGTTTTTCCTTCGCTTATCGCAAAAGCGTCGTTGTGTACACTTCCACGCATAGCTGCTGCCGCAAAACCACTTCCCGTTTCAAAACCTTTCACCGCATTGATGCTGAGCATGGCTTTGCCAAGGTCCGCGTGGAGTTTATCAAAAACAGGTTCACCCAATCCTGCTGGAACTCCTTTCACGATAAGGGTTACGATTCCCCCGAGGGTATCACCTGTGTCGCGTGCCTCTTCGATGAGCCGGCGCATTTCTGCTGCCGTATTTTCATCGGGACAACGCAAATCATTTTCCGGAAGGGACAGATTGAGCTCTTCGAGCGGTGTATTGAGATGTGCTTCGGCAATGTCGCTGACAAAACCCTTTATCGAAATTTCCAGAGTGGCCAGAAACTGACGCGCAACAGCACCTGCAGCTACGCGACTCGCGGTTTCGCGCGCACTCGAGCGGCCTCCCCCGCGGTGGTCGCGGTGGCCGTATTTGGTGTCAAAAACGAAATCGGCATGAGAAGGCCGATAAACATTTTTGAGTGAATCGTAATCTTTTGAATGCTGGTCTTTGTTTTTGATTAAAAAAGCGATGGGACTGCCTGTGGTACGGCCTTCAAAAATACCGGAGAGGAATTGAACCGTATCCGATTCATTGCGCGGCGTGGTGAGATCCGATTGTCCGGGCCTGCGCCGGTCGAGATCATTTTGTACAGCATCTAAATCGAGTAAAAGTCCGGCTGGACACCCATCTACAATACCTCCAATGGCCACGCCGTGTGACTCTCCGAAAGTGGTAAGCCTGAAGAGCTGTCCGAAGGTATTTCCTGCCATGGCGCCAAAGATAGTAGAAAATTGAGGCGCCGTCGCTCGCGTCCCGCGAGCGATGCTTCCACCCGCCTCTGGCGACATCCAACTGAAGAATGTCCCTGACAAGCATATCTCATGTAGGAGTCGGCGGGACGCCGGTGGAAATCACACTCGCGGGATCTTTGTAAAGGATATATTTGAGATGCGCATCGTCTACCATTTATCCATTTCAAGAGGGCTATCAGGACAGGCACTGCAATACAAATAGAATGAGGGATCTGTTACAATCCCTGCTCGAACTGGATTTTGATGAATGTAATTCATCTTTTGATGAAAAATTTCAGTTGAATATATTGATGTTGGATGGTTTTGATATTGCCAAAGATGATATTGACTGTATTGAACGTTCTTTTGAGCATAGAATTTAAATTGATGTAGCAGCCATTCTCTGCGACTCTCCTGTGGATTCTCCTGAATCTCTTTCAACATTTCCTTGGATGTGAAACTTTTAAATCTCCCGAGCAATTCATTCAAATCTGCATCCAGCCTTCGCGCAAGCATATGCAAATGGTTTGTCATAATAACATATGCAAAAATTTCAAGTGATTCCCGTTTTCGACAATATTCAAGATTATTTATGAGTATGTCTTTATATCTACTCCGTGAAAAAAGATCAATCCACCCGGAAACTGTCAGTGTAATAAAATATACGTCATTTGCAGTTGTACCCCGGGATTCACTCATAACTTAAAATTAGAAATAGTTTTATGAATATAAAAAAAGTTCTATTTGAATAGAGATTTTACTTCTGTTTACAAATTATCGCCACTGTGCCGACACGCAGTCGCTCGCGTCCCGCGAGCGACACTTCCACCCGCCTCTGGCGGCATCCAACTGAAGAATGTCCCTGACAAGCATATCTCATGTAGGACTCGGCGGGACGCCGGTGGAAATCACACTCGCGGGACGCGAGCGTGGGCCGCTACCCGCCTCTGGCGATTTTTCAAACGAAACTTATTTCAAATCCGACTTTGGAAACGGCGGGACGCCGGTGGAGACCACGCCACGCTCTTGGCGTGGCGTGTGCGGCGATTCCCAAATCCCATATATTTCTGTTACATCTCTATACACATTCCCAAAAAAATTAACAACGTTCGTTTTGGACATCACCAATCGCTTATTAAATTTGAGTCATCCCAATCTATATCTCACAGAAACAACCCATATGAAAGCTTACTATTTTACTTTATTATTCGGTTTTATATTCATTTGTACAACTGCCTGTAATGAGGATGATGAAAAACCGGACGATAAAAATCCAACTGGAAACGGAGAAATATTTTTGAACTCAGAATGGGTGGGCGTTTTGGAATCAAATAATGCACGCTGGAATCGGCCCTGCGCTGTCAATATTCATGACAACACAACACTGACTATTTATGCCATGCACGTTTATGATTTTGACGGCGAATGGGTTCGTTTTGACAGCCTTCAGGGAATCATATCTAATATTATTGAAGATGGCAATTCTGTTGTGACCATGGATGTGTATTTCCCACTTCTCGATGAACAACAGGAAATCCGCATCGAAGACAGACAAAAGTTGAGAAATAATATAGTTCCCGATGCCGGATTCCCGAATAAATTCGGATTGAATCTGGATCGTTATACCGAACAGGATTTATCAATTGCCGGGACCAAATGGAGTGGAAATATGATCACAACTCCTGGTCCCACCTATGGTAGGTACGAGTATCCGGATTTGAGCGCAATTGGATTTGAAAATGCCGATACATACTATTTACGTAATGGCGTTGTAGCTACTATGCAGACCCCACAGACCGGGGAATTTTATGAAGTAAGACCAAATTATATTCGTCGCGGAGCCAAAGTATATATGTCAGGGTTGGATGAAAGTTCAGCCACCCTTTATCCATATTTCGGCGTGCTATTGCCAGGAGGCAATGAAATGTTGGCAGACACATACCTCGCCAACAGAGTTCCAAATGTTTTTCAGACCATATATTGGTACGGCACTCCGGGAATTACTCCTAAAATTCATAAAATCGAATAGATACTAAAAATCAATTTCTTCCAATTTTTTTAATTGTTTATTTGCTATTGATTCCGGCAAAATTCTGAATCCGGCATCGCGCAAGCGAATCAACAGTGGATTATCAATTTGGGCAACTTTTCCAATTCTCCATGAAGATTTGGTAATCCAATGCGTGCGCTCGAGCCTTTGTTTTTCAAATTGCACAAAGGCCGACACAAAGTCGGGGAATTCGCGCATGCATTTGGCCAGCGTTACAGCATCTTCTATGGCCTGACAGGCTCCCTGGCCCATATTGGGGGTGGTAGCATGAGCAGCATCACCCAACAATACAATGCGCCCAAAAGCATATTGATCGATAGGTTTTAAATCAATTATATCATTATGAAGCAGGTTTTCAGACTGCGTCCGACTTAGAATTTCGGGTATAGGCGAATGGAAATTTTGAAAATGATTGAGTAATTCCGGAACGCCGTATTTTCTGAATTTTGCGTCATTATATTTTGCATTGACACATGCAAACCAATAAACTTTATTTTCCGTTAAGGGAACAATACCGAAGCGACCGTTTTTACTCCAGGTCTCCGATGACATGTTTCCCGTTAAAGCTGGAAAATTTGCCACTCCCCGCCAACAAGTGTAGCCAGCATACCTTGGTGTGGAATTATTCAGTAAAGTTTTTCTAACGATGGAATGAATACCATCTGCTACAATAAGAAATTTGGTTTTAATTTCACTTCCATCTGTAAATGTCAGGTGCAGTCCGGTACTTGTATGGTGAAATGCTTTAAGCTTTTTGCCGGGATGTATGGTGTCAGGATCGAGTTTTGAAATCAAAATCGACTGCAAATCGGCCCTGTGGATGGCAAGATTTGACTGATTATTTTCTGTATAAAACCGGGTATTGGTGATTATTTTTCCCTTTTCATCAAAAATAGAAAAGCCGGTCATCAACTTACCAGCCCGGATCACTTCTTCTTCCAGCCCAATGGCTTTTAGCGCCTTTAAGGCATTTGATCCAAGCCCAAGCCCTGCACCAACAGGCAGCATTTGGTCATTTGCTTCAAAAATCTGTGTTGCGATTCCAATTTTTTTAAGAGCGATGGCAGTGGTGAGGCCGGCTATTCCACCTCCTATGATAGTTATGTCGTTGTTTGTCATGAGGCAAATTTCCAAACCTTCCGGAAAACGCTTTTTTACATATGTTAAATACTACTGAATACCCGCTCTGATTCTGCTTATGCTTACCTGTGTAGTACCAAGGTAGGATGCAATGTAATGCAGCGGACACCTGTTTGCGATGCCGGGATATTTCTTTTCAAGCAGTGTATATCTTTCTTTCATACTATAAAAACGAAGGCTTTCAATGCGCTGCTGCTCTTCAAGCAATGCAAAGTTGGCCAGTCGCCGCGCAATATGTTCCAGGTCGTGATGTATGGAACATAACCTCTCAAAGTCAGCCGAATTAAAATGATAAACTTCCGATTCTTCAATTAGTTGAATCGCCTTCTCACTTGGCTGACCGGTAAATAAACTGGGTACCGCACCTATGAACTGGCCATCGATCGCAAAATAATCAGTCACATCTTTTCCATCATGAAAATAGAATGCTCTTGCCAGACCTTTTTGAATAAAAAACATGCTTTGGGCGCGCTTACCAATTTCAAGTAATTCGGTATTTCTTGAAAAGGTTTCGAATGTGATGATCTGATCGAGATCAACACTGGCATTTTCCGACAAAGGCCCAATTGATTGAAAAATTTTAAGGACTGGGTTCATACCGGATTAACTATTGGAAACATGTTTGACAAAGATGAGACAGACTTATTTCAAGTGGTAATTGAGACTATCCATTAGTCAGGGCAATATCCTGATATTTTCTAGAGTTTCAATACTGGAGTCAATTTTATTAAGAGATAAAATGAAATAACGTTAGATCAATGGCCAACTAATTCAAATGATACCGCACCAACCGCCTTTCTACGTAATTAGGGTTAGTAGCATAAAAGGGAATTGTTTCAATCACAATTCCAATATCCTCGGCATATCGCGTATTCAAATATCTTGGATTACCAGCAATGGACCAAT
>JBGTLS010000311.1:0-6011 GCA_041744015.1 Cryomorpha sp.
ATAAAACGCAGAAATCCGGGCGCTGTTGAGTGTCGCCGTGGCTGTTCCAAACAGATCCTGCATTTGTCCACTGATTGATATATCAATCCAGCGATTTTCGGCATCGTGCTCTTCGATTACGACCGTGCATCCCGTGTTGCAAAACCACGCCTGATCACCTATAACAACCGAAAAACCAATGCTATGACTGGAAGTGTACGATCCCGCATTGCGAATCGGGGCCATTGCGAATTCAGAAAGTACACTCTGTTGAAACGTTGTCACGAATTCCAATCCCTGCGGTGATTCACTGTAAAAGGCGGATATGTTCTGACTTTCCGGTTGTGATATTCCATTCACTGTCAAACCAGATCTTTCTGTTCGAACCGTAGGAGGGTTGTTTGTGTTCGGATTATTACTACTCCTATCATCGTCATTGTTGCATGCAGTAAAGCAGATAAAGAAAGTAAAAACCAAAATTTGTGTAAGTCTGGACATATTAATTTTTGGTCGCCAATTTAGTAAAACTAAAACCAAAGAGTCGTTCACATACTGTTCATATACGTTCCTAATGAAAAGCATCACAGTGGTTGTCAGGCAGTCTATAACCTCCTGGAATACAAAAAGACATTGAAAACATTCTAGTTTCCAGGTCTTTGGGGATTATTAAAAATTTGAAATGGGAATATCGCTCCCATTGCGAATCGTCGGGACGCCGATTGAATGCACGCCCCACCTTGCGCGGATTGTATTGCTCAAGTTGCCTTTTGTAAATTGCCATTTGCCTATTGCTAATTGCAATTGCACATTGCCTATTGCCTATTCTAATAAGCCCTTTCGTTTCTTCCTTCGTAATAATTGACGAAAGCCCGGTTCACAACCCGATTGCCACCAGGTGTGGGATAATCTCCTGAAAAATACCAGTCGCCCAGGTGGTTTGGACATGCCGTGTGCAAATCACCGATGGTCTGGAAAAGGATGTCCACTTCGCAAGTCACTTCCTCTGGCTTAAGCAGGATGGATATCTCTTTCGAAACTTCCTCATAGGTGAACGGGGCGTAGATTTCCTTTACAAAATTCGGAATATCTGTTTTTCCCACCACGTTTTCCTTTTTGCATTGCTCGTACACTTCGCTGAGAATTTTCTCCTTACCGGATTTTTTGATGAGAGAAATAGCTGCCTGGAATGCGATGAAGTCTCCAAGCTTGGCCATGTCAATGCCGTAACAATCCGGAAAGCGGATTTGCGGTGCGCTGGAAACCACCACAATTTTTTTGGGGTTTAATCTGTTCAGAATGCGGATAATGCTTTGCTTGAGTGTGGTGCCCCGCACAATGCTGTCGTCGATCACCACCAGATTGTCTACACCCGGATTGACAGTACCATATGTGATATCGTAAACGTGAGCGACCATGTCGTCGCGCGATTCGTCCTGGGTGATAAATGTGCGGAGCTTTGCGTCTTTCACAGCGATTTTTTCCATCCGCGGACGCATCTGCAGGATCTCCTGAAGCTTAGCCGGATCAATATCACTTCCCAAAGCGAGGATCAAATCCTTTTTCTGGTCATTCAGTTTATCTTCCAAACCTTTCATCATTCCGAAAAAAGCCACCTCAGCGGTGTTGGGAATAAAACTGAACACACTGTTTTTCAAATCCCCATCCACGCTTTTCAAGACGGCAGGCACGATGCTTTTGCCGAGGTTGATCCGTTCCCGGTAAATGTCCTGATCGGATCCCCGGGAGAAATAGATACGTTCGAAGGAACACGCCAAACGTGGAGCGGGCGGCGTAATGGCCACTTCGCGGACAGCACCATTTTTTTTAATAATCAAAGCGTGGCCCGGCTCAATTTCTTTGATTTGATCTGCGCGGAGATTGAAAGCCGTTTGGATTACGGGGCGTTCGGAGGCCACAACCACGATTTCGTCGTCCTCATAAAAAAATGCTGGTCGAATTCCATTGGGATCACGCAGCACAAAGGCATCCCCATGACCAATTAATCCGGCCATGGCATACCCCCCATCCCAATCTTCTGCTGAGTGGCGTAGGATATATGGAATATCCAGTTTTTCTTCAATTTTTGCGGTAATTTCCTGCTTGGAATAGCCGAGGGCTCTGTACTTCTCAACGATACGGTCATTTTCTTCATCGAGATAATGGCCGATTTTTTCCATTACGGTCACCGTATCCGACTTTTCTTTCGGATGCTGACCGATGCTCACAAGCAAGTTGAATAGCTCGTCGACATTGGTCAGATTAAAATTACCGGCTACCACGAGATTTCTGGTTTTCCAGTTGTTCTGTCGCAGGAATGGATGGCAACTTTCGATGCTGTTTTTTCCAAAAGTACCATAGCGCACATGGCCCAAAAAAAGCTCTCCGGTAAAGCCCACATTGTCTTTTAACCACTGTACATCCGTCAGTTTCTCCGGATACAGATCCCCGACTTCCTTGAATCGTTTGTTGATATAATCAAACGTGTCCTGAATAGGTCGCTGGCTGTTTGAGCGGTAGCGGCTGATATACCGCTGCCCGGGCTCTACGTCCAATTTGATACTGGCCACCCCTGCTCCATCCTGTCCGCGGTTGTGCTGTTTTTCCATAAGGAGATACAGCTTATTGAGCCCGTAGAATGACGTGCCGTATTTTTCACGGTAAAATGTTAGGGGTTTCTTGAGCCTCAGGAGTGCGATACCGCACTCGTGCTTGATAGGGTCGCTCATGCGTTTTCCTCGATCGCTAAATGAAGGTGCAAAGGTACAGGTTTTTTTGGATTGCCTTTGCGGAATGATGGGTCAAACATTTCTGTTCTGACTTGTTTAAAGTTTCAATCTTCCTGAACCTTTTTATAAAAGTAAGCGTCAATAATTTGTAGTTTTATGCAAATGACAAAAAGAAACCGAAATTTTGGCGCTCCAATCTTCCTGATTGGCCTGTTTGTCGGTTTTCAGGCATTTTCCCAAACGGGCTTTACGGAAAACAAAGGGCAGTGGCCTGACGAAGTGTTTTTTCGGGCGGATATGGCTGGCGGCTATTGCTATATCGATGAGGGAGGCCTCACGATTCAACTCATGGAATCCACTTTTTTTTCAAAATTACACGACTGGATACAGGATCCCAGCCTGGACTCAACCGGGGCCGGACATGTGGTCAAAATGCGGTTTCCGGGAGCCGACTTCTCCGGCGCTTTATCGAAAACGCAACCCCTGCCTTACGACAATCATTATTTTCTGGGCAATGACTCCCTTCGTTGGGGAAGAAATACGAAAACATACAGACATGTAAGATTTCAGGATGTTTATCCCGGAATTGATCTCCGGTATGACCTTTCGGAAAATACGCTGAAATACGATTTTGTGGTCGCTCCGGGAGTGGATCCGGGAGGAGTGCGCGTCGCAATAAACGGTGCCACCGCTCTGCATCTGGAATCCGGCGATCTGGTGGTGGAAACTTCAATAGGCGCTTACCGCGAATTAAAACCCTTCGCATACCAGCAGGGTCCGGATGGAAAAATTGTTCCCGTAACCTGCCATTATGTTTTGCGCGGCAGAGAAGTATCTTATGATTTTCCGGAAGGGTACAATGAAAATGAGAAATTGATCATCGATCCTGAAATTGCCTTTTCGAGTTATATCGGTGGAGCCAGCAGCAGTTTCGGTTTTACAGCGAGTTACGACAACGCCGGAAATCTCTATGCCGGTGCAGTGGTTTTTGGTCCGCAATATCCCGTGACCCCAGGCGCATTTCAAATGAATTTTGCAGGAGGCACACTGGATGTGGGCATTTCGAAATTCAATGCCACCGGAACACAATTGCTTTACAATACTTATTTGGGGGGAAATGCCGGGTCTGGAAATGAAGCCCCTCATTCTATCGTGGTAAATGCTGAGAATGAACTATATGTTTTTGGTTCAACTTCATCGAGCAATTTCCCTGTGACTGCTGGTGCGTTTCAAACCAATTTCAACGGTGGCTCCCCAAGTGGGGGTGGAGGCATATCGTATAATCCAGGTTGTGATATTTTCATCACGCGGTTTAATGCAAATGGCAATAACATTCTGGCCAGCACTTTCATCGGCGGATCGGGAAATGACGGCGTCGACGATGGATCTGTACTCATCTGGAATTACGGAGATCGTTTCAGAGGTGAGATCGTAGTGGATGCATCCGGAAATGCCTACGTAGCTACGGTAACCCAATCAACCAATTTTCCCATCGTCAACGGTTACGCCCCCAATATGACAAGCAGCATGAGTGGCATCATTTTTAAAATGTCGGCCAATTTGCAAACGCTTATCTGGTCTACTTATTCAGGAGGATCAAATGTGGAATCAGCCATCAGCCTGCAACTGGCAGATGATAACTCGGTATACTTTACCGGCGCCACGCGAAGCAACAATATTCCGGTTTCTCCCGGCGCATATCAGGGAACAAAACCAGGCGGTACCGATGGTTTTATTGGTCACATTTCGCCAGACGGAAGCCAAATGCTCCATTGCACTTACAACGGAACAACGGGTCGGGATCAGAACTATTTCGTTCAGCTTGATCTGGAAGGCAATGTGTATGTGATCGGACAACAGGAATTCGGCAATTATCCCATTTCAGCCGGGGTGTACAACAATGGAAACAGCGGGCAATTTGTCCAGAAAATCAGTCCTGATCTGACTTCCAGTTTTTGGAGTACACAGGTAGGCAGTGGCACTGCTCAAATTGACATTTCCCCTTCCGCATTTCTGGTGAGCGACTGCGGTCAGATTTACATTTCCGGATGGGGGGGCGGTGTAAATTCCGGAGGCAATACGAACGGATTGCCTGTGACACCAGGGGCCTTCCAAACCACGACCGATGGAAGTGATTTTTACATTATGGTTTTAGAACCTGATGCCACAGCCCTGGTATATGCCACTTTTTTTGGCGGAAGCCAAAGTGCAGAACATGTGGATGGCGGAACAAGTCGCTTTGACAAAGACGGAACGGTCTATCAGGCGGTATGTGCCGGGTGTTTTGGCAACGATGATTTCCCCACCCAACCCGGAGTTTGGTCACAAACGAATGGTTCGGCCCAATGCAACCTGGCGGTTTTTAAATTCAGACTTTCTTCCGTTACCGCGATCATAGAAGTGGATGCTCCTCCGGATGTTTGTCCGGGTGAGGTATTTCAGGTTACGAGTCAAAGTATCGGCGCAGATATTTTTGAGTGGACAATGGGAGACGGGAATACGAACGATGAAACTTCATTTAGCTATAGCTTTTCAGAATCCGGTACTTATGAGATTCAACTCATCGCTTCTGCCAGCAATGGCTGCCTGATAGCGGACACGGTTTCGGTTACTGTGGAAGTTGCTGAAGGTCCTACCGTGGAGGCCGCTGATCCCGATCCAATTTGCCCGGGCGAATCTGTGCAGCTTCAGGCGAGCGGGGCCAGTTCATGGTCATGGGTTCCGGCTGCCGGATTGAATTTTACCAATGTGGCCAATCCGGTATTTAGTGGTACCTCGACAACCGTTTTTACCGTAACGGGGACAACCGAATGTGGTTTGTCATCGGCTACCGTTACGGTGGTTATAGGCAGCGCAGAAGTATCGGTGAGTGAAGACGAAACGATCTGCCCTGGCGAATCAGTGACATTATCGGCTTCGGGTGGAGAATCGTATCAATGGACTCCGGCAACGGGCCTGAGCGATCCCACTGTCGCTA
The DNA here is from genome assembly GCA_041744015.1 of Cryomorpha sp. Lineage (GTDB taxonomy): Bacteria > Bacteroidota > Bacteroidia > Flavobacteriales_D > Cryomorphaceae > JBBQZU01. The sequence continues at coordinate 5,683 of JBGTLS010000311.1, forward strand.
CACCCATTGCCTCTCCACTCACGAATTCTGCTTACGCTGTAACGATAACCACCCCGGACGGTTGTGTCGTCGTGGAAACCGTCAACGTGCAAGTTTTGCCCCCTGCCCCTTCCCTTTCGGGAAATACCACTTATATATCCTGCAACATGGAACCGGTATTTTTGGAAATAACCGGAGCCACAGAATATAATTGGTCACCGGAGGAATGGCTCAGCAATCCTACTTCAGGCGTTACGATTGCCAATCCCCTGGAGAGCATCACCTATCTGGTGACTGGGAGCAATATCTGCGGTTCCGATGGACTCGAGGTAACTGTTACTGTGAAAGAA
>JBGTLS010000312.1:0-10116 GCA_041744015.1 Cryomorpha sp.
CGCTATAGGAATTCTCGGTTTAAAACCCGGAGCACCAGCACCGGAAAAGAAAGCAAAAACAGGGCCTGGTATATTTCGTTTATGGAGTTCATGAACAAATTGGTAACCCAAAATCGCACCCATGCTGTGTCCGAATAATGCAAAGGGCCCATCTGCCATGATAGGTTCGGCTTGCGCGAAAAGGAATTCAACCATTTCTTCAAACGTTTCAGCCAATTTTTCTTGCTTTCGCGACCCACGTCCAGGTAACTCAAGGGTATGCCATTTGATGTGATCTCCCAGGTAAGACTGGAAAGTTCTGTATGAGAATCTATCCCCACCTGCAAAAGGAATGGCAATCAAATTTATACAACTGTTTTCAATCATGGACACATCACAACCTTAGACTTTCTTTTCAAGAAGGGAGGCTAACCGGGCCAGTTGTCTTCTCAAAGATCTGCTCTCATCCAACGATTCAGGTTTCTTTCCTCTGATAACAAGTTCGTTAGACAGCATATTTTTAAGAATTTCTTCCCATTTCGCAGGTTCCTGTCCTTTTCCATTAGTGCTTTGTACATTTGGCGTCAAAGATTCCTTATCGGTTGATAATGAGGTTACGTCTGTATCTGTTCCACCACGTTCCGTTACTTCCTCCCCTGTAAAATCAAGTCGGACTTCAAGAAGAAAATTGGCGAGGTCGTTTATTGTTCGTTGATCAAAAATAATGGTCGGTGAAAGATTGTGACGCAACATTTTTGACAGGCGGTTTACAATTTCAGAAGCCATCAATGAATCTATTCCAAATTCAAACAAATCTGCCTCAAAACTGATTACGGATGGGTCATCCTGCCTTACAACAAAAGCTACCTGTTCGCGAATGGCATTAGCAAGGATTTCTAAGCGCTCACTTTCTGCGGCAGTTGTAAGAGATGACCAGAGATCATTGGCAGGTGTTGCTTCCTCTGTCCTGGTGTGCGATGAGCTATCTGATGCCTGATTGAATAAATCACGGTACAGCGGATAAATATCACCTTTCATGGATTCGAATGCTCCTTTGTTTTCGAGAATAAATGGAGCCACAAGAATTTGAGAAGGTATCGTGTTTTGTAATGTATATGCTAAAACGGACATACCGGGACCCAGATCAATCATATCCATCCCTCTCTGTTTCAAATAGGTACGCAAGGTGCCAATTTTTTTCTCATCGAGCATATCTGTTTCAACAGCCCATGCTCCCCAATTGATCGATTGGGCGGGTAGTTTATTGTCCCGACGGTAGTCGGCGAGTACATCGAGGAATATGTTTGCCACAGCGTAATTTGATACTGCCTGAAGACCAGATAATGCCGATTGGGAAGAAAACATACAAAAAGTTTCCAAATCGAGATCTTTCGTTGCGGTGTGAAGATTCCAGGTACCTAAAACTTTCGGGGCCATTACTTTTTTGAATCTGGCTTCGGTTTGATCGGGTATGAGGGCATCATCGATAAGTCCTGCAATGTGAATGACACCTTTCAGGGGGTATTCAGCCGGAATTTTCGCAATAGCGGCCTTGACGGCGGCTTCACTCGTGACGTCCACCTGAAGTACAGTTACCTTTTTGCCGGATTGGATGATCGAATCAATAATTTTTTGCACCTCCCCCGATGGTTGTCTTCTCGACCAGAGCATCAGATGGGCTATTTCCGTATTTCCCGCGAGATATTGCGCTGTCTGAAGGCCCAGGCCTCCTAGTGCTCCGGTTAATACATATGTGGATTTTGCGGTAAGTTTAACTGCCCCGCCATTTACTTCCTGATGTTTTCTCAGGCGCAATGCTTCAGGTGAGTCATGAAGCCTGATTTGATTCTCATCACCCAGACAGAGCAGGATATTCAGTAGATTTTCCTGGTCGAATTTATCACGTTCAACGTCTATCAGTTTCAGATCGAAATTGGTTTCTTTCACGAAAACGCGACCCAATCCCCACACAGGAGCTGCTGCAAGATTTTTCTTTCCGGATGCGAAGCCTTCTGTAATCCAGAATATGCGTTTTACAAAATCGACATCTTTGGTCGCCGAAATGGCGATTATATCCTGCAATTGACGCAATCCTTCCAAAGCTGTTTGATTGACTTCGTCCGGACCAAATTCGTCATCTTCATCTCGTTTTCCCCAGATCACTGCCAGGGTATCAAATTGGGAGTCTCGCAGCATAGAGTTCGCCTGATCCCAATTGGAAACCACGGTGTGGGGTATGCCTTTGGTTTTTACATCCATCAGAAAATCGAAATAATCTTCTGAATTCATGTCGCTGCAGAGAATCAACCAATTTTTCGGTGCTACAGGGTTCTTAACCAGTGAAGCGGGTTGCCAGGTTACGTCGTACATCCAGTCCGTGCGCAATTGACCTTCTGAGAGTGCCGAAGGTTGTGTGACTGCAAGTGCTTTGCGCAATGGGGCAACACTGCCATTTTGTTTTACCCAGAACCTGTTTCTCGTGAATGGATAAAGTGGCGTTGATACGACCGCAAGTCCGCGATTGGCATGATATGCCTTCCAGTTTATTTCGCCTCCGGCCACGTAATATCGGGCAACACTCAGATAGAGCATATCACTAAAGTTCGGATCCTCACTGGCAGATGGCAAACTGAGGTAATTGGTGCCCTTGTAAATATCTTCGGATGCAATTCCCAATAGTATCGGATGGGGTCCAACTTCTACCAATACATCACATCCGGCTTCCGATAAGGTTTTTAATCCATCCGAAAACCGCACCGTCTGCCTCAAATGATCCACCCAATATTGGGAAGTTGAAATATCTTTTCCAGCCACAGCCCCGGTGGTGTTACTCACAAGGGGAATTTTGGCGGGTTGCATTACAAATGTATCCAGCAGGTCTCCAAAAGCACCGGAAATTGCATCCATAAGGGGTGAATGTCCCGCCCGGGCAATTTTCAAAACTTTCGTTTTTGCCCCTTTTTTATCGAAATGATCAACCACAGCCTGAACATCTTCCACATGTCCGGAAATCACCGTTTGATTTTTTCCATTGATCACCCCAATACTCACGCGATCTCCTTTTCCGGCAATGACTGCTGCAACTTCTTCTTCGGATGCCTGAACGGAAGCCATCGTTCCCGGGATGGGCATTTCACCGATGAGTTTTCCACGCAATACGGTAAGTCGTATTGCATCGGAAAGTGAAAATACACCGCTCACACAGGCTGCAACAATTTCACCGAGGCTGTGACCAATTACCATATCAGGCGATATGCCGATTGATTCCCACCATTTGTACATGGCATATTCGTAAATGAATATAATGGGTTGCATCAAATCTATCCGGTGGAGAAGTTTCTCCTCCTCAGATCCTGCTTCCGCAAACATGATCTTCTTTAAATCCTCTTTCAAAAGCGATTTGGTGATGTCCAGACATTCATCTACAGCCTGAGCAAAAATGGGTTCGTTCTGATAGTATGATTTTCCCATGCCCGCATATTGGGCACCAGCTCCCGTAAAAAGAAATGCTTTTTTACCGGTGGCCAGTTTGGGTAAAGGACCTATACCGTAAATTGTTTCCTGATTGTCGGCCAGGCCTTTTAAACCCTTCAGGATTTGCTCCCGTGAATGGCCGATTACAGCTGATAGTTTTGTAAAGTGGTCCTTCCCGACAGAAAGGGTATATGATAAGTCGGCGAGGGAAATTTCAGGATCTGCTTCAATCATGCCATGCAGATCTTTCAATTTCTGACTGAGTGATTTTTCGTCCCTTCCGGAAACAGGTAGCAAGTGTATCGATCGGCGAGGGGCCACCATTTGGGTGTTTTTAGCCGGTGGGGCGATGTAATTTTCCAGTATGACATGGGCATTTGTTCCACCAAAGCCAAAAGAACTAACTCCCGCGCAGAAAACTGTATTGCCATTGGGAAGGGGAGTGGTTTCAGTTGGAACCAAGAGTTTGACTTTGTCCCAGTTGATTTGCGGGTTTGGTGATTTAAAATTCGAATGACCAGGTACAGATCGATTTTGAAGAGCCATGGCAGCCTTGATAAAACCTCCAATACCGGCAGCGGCTTCCATATGCCCAATATTGGCTTTGAGCGCGCCAAGTAATATGGGCTCTCCCTGACCACTGCGGTACACAGCATCTATAGCGTGCGCTTCTATTGGATCTCCGAGAATGGTACCAGTGCCATGCGTTTCAACGTATTTTACCTGTTCCGGTCGTATTCCGGCATCTTCCAGGGCTAACTTTATGACTTTTTGTTGAGCCAGTCCATTTGGGGCGGTGATACCATTGCTGCGGCCATCCTGATTTACAGCAGATCCACGAATGATCGCTGTAATCTGATCACCATCTTCAATGGCTTTGCTCAGAGGTTTCAGTAGGACGACGCCACAACCTTCGCTGCGGGTGATTCCATCAGCCGAGGCATCAAAGGCCTTGCAACGACCACCGGGAGACAATAATCCACTTTGGGAAAACATGACATTAACATCCGGTGTGAGAATCATATTAATTCCACCCGCGATTGCCATGGACGCTTCGCCATTTCGCAGTGCTTTTACCGCCTGATGAAGGGCAACAAGGGAGGATGAGCAGGCCGTGTCAACAGCCACACTTGGACCTTGAAAATCATAAAAGTATGAAACCCTGTTTGCCGCAAGGCTCAGGGAATTACCTGTAGCTGTATAAATATTTCGATCGACGTCCGTGTTTTGAACCAACTCGCTATAGGTAATTGTTGAGATGCCAATAAAAACGCCGACATCTTTTCCCCTCATCGTTTCAGAGGGATAACCGGCATTTTCCATCAAATGATAAACCTGCTCAAGCATAATGCGCTGTTGTGGGTCCATCACTTCCGCCTCACGGGGTGAAATGGAAAAAAATTGTTCGTCAAAAAGATCAATATCCTTTAGAAAACCACCCCATTTTGAAATCATTTTAAATGGGGCTTGTTCTTCGCTGTAATGATCGGCGTAGTTCCATCGCTCCCGGGGGATTACTTCAATAGAATCTTTTTTGTCCAGCAAATTATCCCAGAATTCATCGACATTTTTAGCACCGGGAAAACGACATGCCATCCCGATAATTGCAATCGGTTCATTTGAAAAATTTGATAATTTTTTATCCGCTGCGCCTGTTTTCTGAGTTGGTTTGATACCCAACAAATGCTGACTGAGGTCGTGAATGGTGAAATAATCATAAAGGTCCGTTACCGGTACTTCTTTACCGAGATGAAAGCTAAGTCTCTCGGCCAGCTGAATACCCTGAATGGAACTGAGGCCAAGTTCAGCGAATGAAGTGCGGTCATTAATTCGGGAGACATCTATTTTAAAGGTTGTTGCCAACTCATTTTTCATCAATTCCTCAAGTTTGATGAGCGCTTCATCTTTTTGTGCAGATGAGGCTGATGACCGGGAATTATTTTCAGCAGATTTTTCCTGTGCAAAGCTGTCTTTTACACTCCAGAAATCAAGTAAGCCGTCAATTTCTCCTTTTTTGTATATTTTTTTACACAGCGCTCTTTGGATTTTACCGCTGGTTGTTTTGGGAATCCTGCCCGGGCTGATAAGACCTATTGCAAATAGAGAAAGTTCATGTTCCTGAACAACAACTTTGTTAATCGTAGCGAAAATTTCCCGGGCGTCATATTTTTGGGCATGGGTTCGGGCAATTTCCTGGAGAACCACTATTTGGGTCTCACCATTTTCATCTTCGATGCTGAAAACAGCGCCTGAATTTTGCTGCAAAGCCGGGTGTGCATCCTGAATTGTAGCTTCTATATCGTAGGGATAGTAATTGGCTCCATGGATAATGATCATTTCCTTGATTCGGCCTGTGATGGTCAGATATCCATTCTCAACAAAACCCATGTCACCCGTGCGCATAAAGATGCCACGATCGGCCAACGGAATTCCATTTGCATCTTTGATAGTTGCGCCGTATATTTCATTGTTCAGCTCTTTCCGATTCCAGTATCCTCTGGTAATACTGGGCCCGGCCAACCACAACTCCCCAATTTCATCAGAAGCGCATTCTACGTGGGTATCCGGATTTACGATGGCGTAAACAAATGTAGGTAGAATCTCACCCGAGCTTACGAGTTCGATGGTCTCCCTTACATCATCAGGATTTTCTACGAAATTCACTTTTCCTTTGACATATTCAACTTTATCAATATTGTAAAATTTCAGAGAATTGGCTTTTCCACTTGTCATTAATGTGGTCTCAGCCATACCGTAACAGGGCAGAAAAGCGTCCATCGAAAATCCGGCTCTCGCAAAACGTTTGCTGAATGCGCGAATCGTGGAAGCTTTGATTGGTTCAGCTCCGTTATAAACCATTTTTAAGCTGGAAAGATCAAAATTATCAATCTCTTCATCAGTGATTTGTTTGGTGCATAAATCAAATGCGAAATTTGGTCCGGTGATGTGTGTAGCCTTGTACTTGGTAACCGCATCTAACCATCTTACTGGCTTGCGAATGAAATCGACCGGTGCCATAAACGTCAGAGAACTTCCATTATAAACGTTGTTCATAATGTTACCAATCAAACCCATATCATGGTAAATGGGCAACCATCCGACCATTTTTAAGTCCTTACCTGATACCAGACTGATGAGATAAATATTGTAAAGAATATTCGAATGCGTCACCTGAACACCTTTTGGATCACCAGTGGAGCCGGAAGTATATTGGAGAAAAACCAGATCGTCGTCTGTCATGACAGGGAGTTCAGCAGGTATTTCGTCCTTTACAAGATCTGCCTCAATCCAGGCCACATTCTCAAGAGAAGCAATCCCGTCAAACCAGTCTTTTGACTGTTCTTTAATCTGTGAAGTGGAAATGACGAGTCGCGGACCGCAGTCATTGGCCACATTTTCGAGGCGGCCGATGCGTCGTCTGCCAGAGGGGGGATACATAGGTACAGCCACGATACCCGATAAGACGCAGCCATAAAACGCTTTGATAAAATCCAGCCCGGTAGGGAAAATGAGCAAAGCACGGTCACCTTTATTCGCGTGTTTTAATAGTTCTCCTGCAATATTCTGTGCTGCCTCGTAAAGTTCTTTGAAAGTGATTGTTGCTACTTCCTTCTCACCATCTTCCAACAATCGGAAAACAATCTTGTCCGGAGTGGATTTCACATTGTGTTCGAAGGCGGCAATAATGGAGGTGAATTCTGGGGTGTAAGTTTTCTTTTCCAATGTCAAATCAGGTTATGTTGGTTATCAGTTAAGTCTGGTCAACTTCAAGTTTGCTATTAATAAAATCGGCATCACGAATATAAGAAATTACATTTGGTAATATCAAGAGGTTTAGGCTTCGCGCGTATCCATTCTGCTTTTTAGCGAGATACCTCTTTCAATCGGGATAGTTTTTAAGATGTGAGAATACCGTTTTTTATTTTTCGGGTATTCGAAAGATTGGGAAGTATGATCGAATGAGGTTTTGATCATAGTCATGTTGAATTTTTGGAATATCCCCGAAAGCATAGATGTCGTTTTCATCAATGTCCGGTAACCATCCATTTGCTTCAGCATATGCCACTGCCTCAACTCCTTCCCTGTAGTTTGCGTAATGTGTGTGCACATGAATATGGCGACTTATACATTCTATAGCGCGATAGTTCGTAAGTACCATGCCCTCCTTCCAACCTGCTGTGGTAATAACACCCATTCGGTCAAGAATTTTCAGAGATGCGCGATACACGGCCAGTCCGATATAATCAATTACAATTGCTGCATCCCGTCCACCGGTTTTTTGGTGTACCAATTGGATGAACTTATTCTCGGCCTCAGTATAAAGCCTTTTGTAATTCTTGTCTGTCGTGTATTTGAGTTGATCAAAATGTAGGTTGGAAAATTCACGCCGGTCTATCGCCTGCATGCCATCAGCCTCAATCTTTGACAGCCTGTCTTCACCAGAACTGATCATGACTACATTGAAACCTGCTTTTTGCGCAAGCAAACCTTCTGCATACGATACGCCTCCGCCCCAGGCCACGACAAATTCGTCGGCAGGATTGGCATCCTCCAATTGTGCACGCCAGCAGCGATAAGCCACCTTCCAATTCGCCCATGCGGTGACATATCGCAGAGAAAATGCGGCCCATTGAGCCAGACTGTATTTGGTGTCTTTCGGAATGGGAATAACCGAGTGGCCCGGCATTTTCGAAATTTTTGATAGCACACCCATCGTTCCGGGCGCATCATAAGCCATTATTTTTAAAGGATATCCCCATTTGTCAACGATTCCAACGCAGAAAACTATGCATATATCACCAACTTCGCAGGTGTTTACTTTCGATCCTTTTTCGATCACGCGCACCACTCCCGCATTCCCGATCACAACCTTGTCTTCACCCCGCTGAAGGGCGATATCCACTGGTTTTCTCTCGATCGCATGGCTCATATTTCCTTCCCAACATCCGTACAATGGTTCTACCAGGACTTCATGTTCTGTAATGGGATTGATTGCGAATTTTTCATTGACCAATTCGCCCGGTTTTCCATCTCCTGCTCCTTTATAAAGTACCCAGGCGTCACTTGAAATAGATTGTGGCATATTTGTTTTGTGTGGTTAGACCTGTAAATTTTGCTGCTAATCTAAACGAATCTGACCAAATTAAGATTCAATTTGACCATTTTGAAAAATTTATTTCAAAAAAAACCTCCGACATACATTCTGTCGAAGGTTTCAGGTTATTTTTATATTGAATCGTTCGTACTAATTATTTGACAAATGCCCCTGTACCGGCCATTTAATTGTGTCTTCGTCAATGAATAATGGCCCCCATTGCACATCCATCACGATCCGGTCTTCGATCCAAAATACGATTTCGTCATCGTCGGCGGTAATGGTCATAGAGTCGGGCATTTCTGCCGAAGACCAATCATCATAGCTGAGATTGGTGATTTTCATTTTTTTCAGCGCTTCAACGAGGGCATCTTTCGACATTCCAATCACCTCTTTACCATGCATTTTCACTTCCGGATTGCTCACGGCGATGGTACAAAGTTTCCAATCTTCCACTTTGTCGAAACTGAGTGAAACTTCGATTTCATCATAATGCCATGATTCCGTAACATCCTCATCATCATCATCATGTGATTGTGATTCTACTTCATCCGGCTCCCCCAAAAGTGCTTTTACATCGGCTCTTTGCATGCCAAATTTGAGGTCTCCAAGGCCCTCGCCAGGTATTATGTTTGAAATGTTTGCTTTCATGGTTTTCGGTTTTAAAGTGGTTTCAAAGATAGCGTTTGAAAAGAATCCAACAGATTAAAACAAAATCAATTGGCAAATATTTTGTCAATCAATGTTCTTCTTCATAGTAAATCTTGTAGTATTTCCGGCCGTCTTCCTCCTGTCCCTGCTTTATTAACTCACGGTCACCGTGGATGTATACATGAAAATTTTTATCCAGCTTGAGCACACTCTTGTAATTTCTGGAGTACTTTTTCACGGCGTGAACAGAAATATCAAAACCACCTTCCCCCTCTCCGGGCATTTCTCTTAAATTCTCAGCGGTGTAATTTCGGAATGATTCTATCACAGCAGGTTCCTGAAACACCTCACTTTCAAATTCAACTTTATTGAACTGATCGTGGTCTTTGAAATACTCAGCGGTTCTGTTGAGCAAATCAATTTGTTCCGCTTTGGACATTGGTATTTCATGGGTTACTTCCTTCATCAGAAAATCACGCGTACATTGCATAAATTCACGCGTTTGATGAAAGCTGTCATTGCATGGTATGATCTGAAGAAACTGATCCTTCCAGTACTGCGCGTCGTTGCCCTTGTTCACCCGGTCGATCATGGCTATACGAAAACCATTTTCCCTGCCCATGTCGAAAATCAAACATCCCTTATCGAGTTTATTGATTTGAATACCCTTATCGGAAAACAGATAAAATCCATCTTTATCGAGATCCAACTTGAGAAAATCTGCCTTCTGCTCAGATTTAAAAAGCCCAATCGCTCTGGTGGATTTCATGCCCACCACCATATTTGAAAAAGCAGCGACGAATAAGTCGCCCGAACGAATCTGCGGATGGGTGGACAGATCGTATAAAAGTCTCGCCATATCTACAGAGCGAGGCACAAATTGATCAGCACTGTCAAACATTTCGCAGGCGAAAGAA
>JBGTLS010000313.1:0-10395 GCA_041744015.1 Cryomorpha sp.
AAAGCGTTACATTTTGTAACGGTTTCATTTCCTTCGGCCAATAACCGTTTTTTCATGACCCGCCAGTATACTTGTGGGTTTTCACTTTCCGTCAGAATGGCAATTACATCAACGATGGATATATACCATTTTTCCTCTTCGGCATCCCAATGGGTTCGAACCTGTTTTTCTTCAAAAAGCTTGATGTCCTCTTTTTTCATGATTTCAGCGATTCATTTACTTTTCAAAATCAGGGCCCTGGAATCGGAGAAGCAGAAAGGTTAACTTTCCGATTCCGGCTCTTCTGCCGGCCCGCTCTTGCATTCGTGGGTTTTGTCGTTGTACTGGCCTTCGAGATCATCCAGTACGGATTTTTTCCATAAGGGTATCCCGACAAAATACGATGCCCGGCCGATGAGATGGGCGCCAACAGGGGCTGTGAGCAAAAGGAAAAAGATAATCGCAAGCACCCGGGTGGTAATGGACGCTTCGTTAAAGTAAATGGCCACGCAGATCAGGATCAATCCAATGCCGAGGGTAGCCGCTTTTGTGGTCACTGAAATGCGGAGGTAAAGATCTGGCATTCTTATAATTCCCACTGCCGCAAGGAGCACAAATATGGCCCCGAAACCCGCAATTATCATGATGATGATATCGATCATTTTCTTTTCTTTTTTTCGATGTAATAAGAGAAAGCCACTGTACCCAGAAAGGCGATCAGTGCAAGGATCATGGCTATGTCGAGGAATGTGGGCTGATCGGTGATGATGCTGTAAATCGCGATGATACCGATACCGGTAGTGATCATCAGGTCGAGTGCCACAACGCGGTCGGGAAGGGATGGCCCTTTCAGAAACCGGATAAATATCAACACAATACTCACTGCGAGAATGGGGAGGATGACATAATATAGAAAATCGTAAACCGTCATCTCAGAAGTTCGAGTAAGCGTCTTTCAAAACCATTTTTAATGTTCCGGATAAATACATCCTTGTCGGCGATGTACATCGAATGCACGTAAAGCACCTTCCTGTCTTCCGACACATCGAGGCTCAGGGTGCCAGGTGTGAGTGAAATGAGGTTGGCGAGCAGGGTGATTTCCAGGTCGGAAGTGGCGTCGAGGGGCACGCGGACGATTCCGGGAGTCATGTAGAATTTTGGGGTAATCACATCGTAAGCCACCTGTATATTGGCTTTGATCAATTCGAACAGGAAAAAGAAAACGAAGGAAATGGTGCGCGGCACGAGTTTAAAATATTTTCCCTCATCTTCTTTATTTCTGTTGATAAGCCAAAGTGCCACAAAGCTCAAAACAAATCCAAAAGCGAAATTCAGGAACGTAAAAGTTCCCGTCAGGGCCACCCAAACGAAAGTCAAAAGATTGTTAAGCAAAAACCGCGTTCTCATATCTTATCGTGGTTTTAATACAGCATTGATGTATATCGATTGGTCGATGAGCTCTCCACTGATTCTTTCTGACAAAAGTTGAATGTGCTCGGCCCCGAACCCAATGTACAAAGTCACCGCGGTTAAAAGCACGATTGGTGTCAAAATAAGGCTTCGCTTTTGAAGGCTCATTTCTGAGAAATACTGGAAACCGGGACGCACAGCAATCTCCGGACCGGGATTCCAAAAGACGCGCGACCACATTTTGGCAATGATAATCAGGGTAATCACACTGGCGAATAAAATAAAGGCTATGGCACCGTAATTTTCGAGTGAATAAGCACCCAGGATAAGGGAAACCTTTGGCCAGAACCCGGACAATGGAGGAATCCCCACGAGTGAAAACAAGGTGATGGCCATTAGTAAAGTCAATTTTGGCCAACCGTCATAAAGTCCGCCCAGTTTCCGCATATCGACAGTACCTTTTATTTTGAAAATCAACCCTGCTATCAGGAACAAATTGGTTTTTACGATAATGTCGTGGATGAGATAAAATATGGCTCCGGTAATGGCCGCTTCCGTAAAGAGTCCGAGGCCGATGATAATATATCCAATGTGACAAATGATTAAATACGAAAATACCCGACGGATATTAAACTGGACGAGTGCCCCCACTCCCCCACTGAAAATGGTGAGCATACCAATGGCGAGCATCACCTGATCGATAAAAATATCATCGATGAATATGAGACTGAACACCCGGATGAGTGCATAGACTCCGACTTTCGTCAAAAGTCCGCTAAAAATGGCCGATACCGCTGAGGGTGGGGTGTGATACGAATCCGGAAGCCAGAAATAAAGTGGAAACAGCGCCGATTTGATACCAAATCCCACAAAAAAGAACAATCCACTGACGTACACAAGGCCCCGGTTTTCGACTGCGGCTACTTTTCCTGAAAGGTCGGCCATATTGAGCGTTCCCACGAGGCCGTATAGAATGCCGAGGGCGGTGAGGAAAATGATAGACGCCAGCATATTGAGCGCGAAATACTTCACTGCACCTTCCAGTTGTTTCTTTTCGCTGCCAAGCGTGATAAGGACAAACGAACTGATGATGATAATCTCAAACCAGACGTAAAGATTGAAAATATCTCCCGTGAGAAAGGCGCCGCACAGACCCATGATCAGGAAATGAAAAATGGGGAAATACCCGAATTTCACCTGTGCCTTGATAATGGTGCCAGCCGAAAAGATGGATACTGCGAATCCTGCGATGGAGGTGAGCAGTACCAGCGTGGCCGCGAGGGTATCGGCTACGAAGGTGATTCCAAATGGGGCGGCCCAGTTGCCCGACTGAACGCTCACGATGCCTTCCAGCCAAACGCCCTGAAACAACAAGGCGCAGAGGAAAACATTGATCGCGCTACACACCACACTGATGATGCGCTGTATCTGCGGCTTTCGCCAAAAAAACAGGAGAATCACGGCGATAACAGCCTGATAAAGAATCGGTAGCAAAATGAGTTTATCCGTCATATTTGCTCGTATTCGTCGTCCAGACTCAGCTTGTCCAGGTCGTCTGTTTTAACAACTTTATAAACTCTTTTGATCAGGATAATGGCAAAGGATTGCAACCCAAAACTGATGACGATGGCGGTAAGGATCAGGGCTTGTGGAACAGGATCGGCATAGGCTCCGGCAAAAGTGCTCATCTCACCTGGTATAATCGGTGGCAATCCCTTGGTGATTCTTCCCAACAAAAATATGAGCAGATTCACCCCATTGCCGAGGAGGATCAATCCGATGATCAACTTCACGAGGCTGCGCCGCAGAATCATATAAATTCCGGCGGCATAGAGCAAACCAATCACCAATGCGAGGAGTATTTCCATATCAGTTGGCTTCGGATATGGTAAATAAAATGGTGAGGGTAACCCCAACGACCACGATGTACACGCCGATGTCGAAAAACAGGGCAGTGCCCACCAGTCCGATCACCGGAATGGGATCGTCGAACCATACACCCGTAAGAAAAGGTTGTCCGGTAAAAATCACCGGCACAAAACCACTGAGGATGGCAAGGCTCAGTCCAAAAGGCATGAGATATCCGGGATGGATGCGCAGCAACCACCGGGATTCTTTGATTCCGTAAGCAAACATATGGAGTACAAATGCGATGGCTGCAATGAGCCCACCGACAAAACCACCTCCCGGCAAGTAATGCCCGCGCAAAAGAATAAACACCGAAAACAAAAGCAAAAGCGGAAGCAAATAATCGGCGGCAGTTCTTAAGATCAGTGATTTCATGCCTTATTCAATTTCTGATTTTTTCAAACGCAACTTCAACAGACCAAATACCCCTACTGCGGCGATCACCAGTACAGAGATTTCCACAAAGGTGTCGATACCCCGGAAATCGACCAGTATTACATTCACCACATTTTTGCCTTTGGCCATGAGGTAGGCATTGCTGGCGTAAAATTCCGTTGTTTCTCTGTTTACCGGTTCTGACAGCACTTCGAGGGCCAGGAGCGTGATGAGCAATCCAAATGTAATGGCCAGGGCGCCATCTCGTATCCGCGAGCGCATTTCAGAAAGTTTCAAATATTTTGGCAGGCGATAGAGCACAAGCACAAAGAGGATGACCGTCAGGGTGTCGATGGCAAATTGTGTCATAGCCAGGTCGGGTGCGCTGTAGAATACGAAAATGAGACAAATGGCATAACCCACCACTCCCATCGAGGCCACGGCGGCGAGGCGCGATTGGGTGAAAACGGTATATCCAATGGCCACCACCATGATGCCCAGAATGGCCATTTCGTAAATGGTGACCTCCTTCAGGCTGTGAAAATCGATATACAGGTGGACGCCCGTCAACAAATTGTACCCAATCAGGATGACGAGAAATGTCATGATGGTTAAAATGTAATAGCGGAGATAATCGTTTTGAAAAAAGCGCGTCCAGTAATATGCAAAATTGGTAAACGCGGCATAAAAACGTTCGAAGAGGCTGATTGGTGCCACCCATTCCAGCTTCGTGATGCCTGCTTCCATCCGACTGGAAGGTCGAAGGAAATAACAAAGCACTGCTCCACTGACGAGTGTCCCGGCGCTCAGCAGCAACACCGTATTGAATCCGTGCCAAAGCATGAGGTGAAACTCAAATCCGACGGCACCCATGGCTGAGATAGCCGGACGGATCAGGGCATTTTCGACCATGCCTGGAAAAATTCCAAACAAAAGGCAGCCAATGGCCAACAGGAATGGCGGTGTCCATAACAAAGGATGTGGCATGCCCGCTTCCGCAAAATCAGGTGATGGTTTTCCCAAAAAGGGCTTAATCCCTACCAAATAGCCCGCATACAGGAGGAGGATATTGGTAATAACGGCTGCGGCAGTGAGCCATACGTTCATGTCTGTGGCGCGGAGGGATGCCTCGTAAATCAGGTCTTTTCCAATAAAACCAAAAAATGGCGGCATACCCGCATTGGAAAGAGCTGCCAGAAAACCGGCAATGGCTACAGGAATCATCACTTTCCCCAAACCTCTCAATTTGGTGACATCCCGCGTGCCTGTCTCATGGTCGATGATACCGGTGATGAGGAACAAGGTCGCTTTGTACAGGGCATGGACCAAAATATAAACTGAAGCTGCAATCAAGGCCGCTTCTGTTCCAATGCCGATCAGGAATACGAGGATGCCCAATGCGGCGATGGTGGAATAAGCCAGAATACTCTTTAAATCGGTGCGAAACAAGGTGTGAAAAGCCGCGTAGAGCATGGTGATACCGCCCACGATCATGAGGGTATTGTTCCATTCGGGCGTATTTCCGAGTGCGGGGGTGAAACGCATGAGGATGTAAATCCCGGCTTTTACCATCGTGGCCGAGTGCAGGTAAGTCGACACCGGCGTCGGAGCTTTCATGGCGCCGGGAAGCCAGAAGTGAAATGGAAACTGCGCTGATTTGGTGAAAGCGCCACCGAGGATCAAAAACAAAATTACCAGATACCAGTCAGCATCCGGAAACGGCACTCCGGAATTGATCATTTCCTGGATGGAAAAAGTATTGGATACCGCCGCCATGATGAGCAGGCCGGCAAAGAGCAACATACCGCCAATCCCGGTTACGGCAAGTGCGATCATGGCCGCTTTTCGCGATCCGGCATCCTTGTTTTTATACCCGATCAGAAAAAAGGAAGTGATACTCGTGAGCTCCCAAAACACGAAAAGTGAAATCACATTGTCGGACAAAACCAGGCCCAACATCGCGGCCATAAACATGGCGAGATACCCGTAAAACCGGTCGAGATAAACGTCGCCTTTGAGATAATACGATGTGTACAGAAATACCAATGCTCCGATGCCGGAGATCATCAAAACAAAAATCAGAGAGAGCCCATCGAGGTGAAATGTGAGGTTTGCTCCGAGGGAGGGCACCCACTCGTACACCTGTGTCACTGTTTCGCCGGCAGATATGCGCGGAATAAATCCGGCGAAATAAACAAAGATACCACCGGGCACCAGGGTCGACAATACAGAGGCCCTGCCTTTCAGAAACTTTCCGAAAAAGACGAGGCACAGCGCGTACAGAAAACCCAATAAAACTGCGGTAACCATATTTCCAACTCAATATTTTGCCGGTCGCGAAGATAAGATTTCCTTTATGGAAATAGCAGTGGGTAGTTCGGAACCGACCGAAGGGAGCTCACTGACCGTAGGGAAGTAATGCGGAGTTGGGAATGGGGAATAGGCGTCTGAGGAAAGGCGTCAGATAA
This sequence comes from Cryomorpha sp., assembly GCA_041744015.1. GTDB lineage: Bacteria > Bacteroidota > Bacteroidia > Flavobacteriales_D > Cryomorphaceae > JBBQZU01. The sequence continues at coordinate 6,141 of JBGTLS010000313.1, forward strand.
AAGGAGGCTGAGGGGTTGACCGAACCGGAGCGCGGTATCGCAGGGGGAGATTGTTCTATTGTTACTGGAAGGAAATAATTTTCCATTAAATTGTGAACTATATCATCGCCAATGCTTTAGTTCATCCTCAATCTTGTCCGGGTCTTGCCGGTTATCTTTGACAGATATTATTTCTATTTCGTTGTCAATGATTCGATAATAGAATGAAGTTTGTTTGGTGACGACACATTTGAAAAGGTTTGGAAATTCCTGAGATTCCAGACAGCTCTTTGGATGTAATGAGATCATTTTACATGATTTTTTGATCTTTTCAAGAAAAGATGATCTTGACTTTACAGACCATTCAAATTCCAAATAATCCAACAAGAGTTCAAGCTGTCTCTCAGCGAGGGGGGAGAGAAAAACTTTCAACATGTCTTAAGAAACCTTTTTTAGAAATTCATCTAATGAAATTCTATGGCCAGCATCAAGTTGCTTTATTCCGATTTTTATTTCTTCTTTTTCTTCCCGTGAAAGTTCAAACCAGAAGTCTTCATTTTCAGCCTTCAAAACTTTCCATATTTTATTAATAATCCCTGGGTTATCAATATTGACGATCAATTTGACAAGTTCTAATTTTGAAGTTTGAATGTCCATATTCAGTCGTTTATTCAAATGTAGTGATTTCGTTCGGATTGGTAGTGTTTGGTTTGGTTTTGGCAATAGACCGTTTGAGGTTATTTTTTCACTGATCCCGGTACTTTCGCCATCTCCGCTCTTCATTTTCCATCCTGGTTGTAAATTTTTGCGGAAGCGGGATGTCGAGTTTTATCTCCCTTTCGGGAAAAACAGGATGCCTGAACCGGAGGCCGACGGCGCAGAGAAATAATCCTTTTCCCGAAAGGGTGCTGCCACGCTGACTGTAGAGGGTGTCGCCGAGGATGGGATGCCCTGCCGAGGAGAGGTGGATGCGGAGTTGATGGGTGCGTCCGGTATGGGGACTCAGGCGCATGAGGCTCAGGGTGCCATTCTGCAGTGAACGGACAGATGTCACTTTTTCGAAGGAGGTGAAAGCGTTCAATCCTTCAATATCTGCATCGTATTGCCCCTGATCGGGCGGCGTGCCGACTACGAGGGCGATATAGGTTTTGTGCACCTGTCGCGATTCGAACAACTGACAGAGAGAGGCAGCCACTCCCCTGCTTTTAGCCACCACGAGTAAGCCGCTGGTTTGGGCGTCGAGGCGGTGAACGGGAACAGGCGAATCGAGCGCATCGGTCGTGGTGCCCGGCGTGAGGTTGAAGGTCAGGGCCCGGGCGATGTTGCGGAAGGTATTCCCGCTCACAGGGATACCCGCCGGCTTGATCACAATGGCCAGATGCGCGTCTTCCCATATCACGGGAATGTGGCGCTGATAAACGCGTGGCAGAATCAACCTGCCGAGCGAAAGGGTATCTCCGATCCGGGCGTATCGGCTTCCCTCCACCACCGCACCGTTCAGGAAAATCAGGCCCTTTTTAAATCCTTTTTTGACACTTTTCCGGGAAGGGAGCTGCGGGAATATGCCGCAGGCATAGTCAACCAGTCGCGGGTGGCCGGTGAGATGGTGGATGATATGGGTGGCGATGATGTCGATGGGTGGAGATGGTTTTCAAATTTAAAGGTACATCATCCGGACACACAAAGGTTTTCGTTTCCGAAAATGGGAAAAGAAGTCCCCTCGTCAGTTGAATTGAGGAAAACCGGGAGCACTACGCCATCAAAACTTTCAGCTCAATATGAGCGAATTGCATCTCAGTATTTCTTCTATATTTGTCAGGAACACTTCTTGCTTACAATGATTTTTCAAACCAAAATTTAAATAACCATGAGAATTGTAGGAATTATTTTGCTCGTTTTAGGCATTGTTGGCGTGTTGGTATTTGGCATTCAGGCCATAAACGATTCAGAATCTTTTAGCATCCTGGGGGTGGATGTCGCGGTGAGCAAAGCTGACTGGACACCGCTCATTATTTCTGCCGTGATTCTGATTATTGGGGCGGTGATGTCGCGAACCGGGAAGAAGGCGTAAAATAATTGGGAGTTGGGAATGGGGAGTTGGGAGTGACTGTGCCCGGGATAATTCCGGTGACGATAGAGAAATGATGGATGAGTTCTCTTCGGTCGGTTCTCAATAATTTTAACTCCACCCGACAATTTCCGACACTCCAAATATCCAAACTCCGCATTACTTCCCTTCGGTCAGTGAGCTCCCTGCGGTCGGTTCCCAACTCCCAACTCCCCATTCTCAATTACTATGGTATCCACTTTATATCCCTGAAATCCGGCTTGCGTTTTTCCAAAAAGGCGTTGCGGCCTTCTTTGGCTTCGTCGGTCATGTAGGCAAGGCGGGTGGCTTCGCCGGCAAATACCTGTTGGCCCACCATGCCGTCGTCGGTGAGGTTGAAGGCAAACTTGAGCATCTTGATCGATGTGGGCGACTTGGCGAGGATTTCCTGTGCCCAGTCGTAGGCGGTTTCCTCGAGGTCGGCGTGGGGAATCACGGCGTTTACCATGCCCATCTCGTAAGCCTCTTTGGCGGAGTAATTCCGACCGAGAAAGAAAATCTCCCGGGCGCGTTTTTGCCCGACCATTTTTGCCAGATAGGCTGACCCATACCCGCCATCAAAACTGGTGACGTCGGCATCTGTTTGTTTGAAAATGGCGTGCTCTTCGCTGGCGAGGGTCAGGTCGCAGACGGTGTGCAGGCTGTGTCCGCCTCCTACTGCCCAGCCCGGCACCACGGCGATCACGACCTTGGGCATGAAGCGGATGAGGCGCTGGACTTCGAGAATATTGAGCCGGGGCATGCCGTCATCGTCGACGTATCCCTGATGGCCGCGGGCGTTTTGGTCACCACCGCTGCAGAAAGCCCAGCCCCCGTCCTTTTTCGACGGACCCTCGCCCGAGAGCAGCACCACACCGATGGATGTATCCTCGCGCGCATCCACGAGGGCGATGAAGAGTTCACTAACCGTTTTGGGTCGGAAGGCATTGCGCACTTCGGGCCGGTTGAAGGCGATGCGGGCCACGCCATTGAATTTTTTATAGGTGATGTCTTCGAATTGACGTTCCGGATTTCCGGCAGGGTATTGCACCTGCCATTTTATTTTGCTCATTCCCCTGAATATTTTATCCGGACATTGCTCTTCCGGTATTTGTTGGCGACAAATATAAGCGGTATCAGTCAGGAGATCGGGACTGGATTCGCCGGATAATTATTTCCTGGACATTCACGCGATCCAACTGATTGTCGCCGATGACTTCGATTTTTGCGTCCCTTATTTTGCCGGTAAGGCCCAAACCCCAATGAAACCGGCCGGTGGTCAAAAAGTCATAGCGGTAAGTAAGCCGGTACGAATTGAACACATACGTGCCGTGGTAGAGCGTACCCGGCTCGAAACTGATTTCGTTAAAATTTACTTCCCGCGCGAAAGTTCCCACGGAGTTGATCTGAAATGGGGCGTAAAGTGCACGGATGGTGTGGCGTCTGTTGAACGTATAGAGCAATTCTGTGCGGAAGAAGGGCACTGCTTTGTTCCGGTTGTTGTCCGTCAATGAGAAGAGGGTGGCATCGTTGGGCACCCGAACATCGTTGTAGCCATTCCAGGCGGCACCGCTTTCCACGTCGAGTTTCCACTGGGCTTTCGCCGAAAGGGAAAAAATACACATGATGAGAATGATGAAGGAAAAACGGAGCGCAGAAAATTTCATGGTGGTGATTTTGATTTCACAATTTCACAACCTTTTTGCAAAACTCAAACCAGCGGGAAATCCCAGGGTAGGTCCCTTGCATCGTATATTGCCGAAATAGAAAGATTCAGTTTTCTTCGAAGATCTTTTCTCTCATCAACATACTGAGAAAGAAGATCAAAACGGACCAGAAATCAGCCTTCTATGCAATAATCATCAAAAATGACTGATTTAAAATGGCGACGCGAATCAGGATCAAAAATTTTTAAGAACTAAATCGATGGGTATGAAAAGGTTTTTAATGGTTGTTTTCGTGGGTTTATCGACCTGCGTTTACGGACAGGACACGCTGCTGGTTTTTAATAATTATAAATATAAACTTGGCGGGAAATTTTTGGTTGACCACAGCATGGATGGCTCCCTGTCCAGTGAAAGTTCTTTCGTTACGAGTGCCGGATTTCAAATTGTGCGAAGATTTGGGGAATCCAAATCATCTTTTGAATCGGGTTTATATATGATGTCAAAAGCAACTGGTTCCGATTTT
>JBGTLS010000314.1:0-4362 GCA_041744015.1 Cryomorpha sp.
GATGTTATTGACCTGGAAGCCAGTAAGACTTTAAAAGAATCTGCCGGGCAGAAAATAGAAATAGAAAGCACAGAAATAAAGGTGAAAGCTTCTGCAAAGGCAGAGGTTTCCGGAGCAGCAGTTGATGTAAAAGGTTCGGGAATGGTAAATGTGCAAGGTGGTTTGATCAAGTTGAATTGAGAACCGATGGAAAAATATTTGGCACATCTTCAGTCTACCGAAATCATGGATGGTGTATTTTTTGCCTATCCTTCAAATGTGAGTCGGGAGGTAATGAATAAAAAGGAGCTGAAAGAAGAATTGCACAATTTGATGAGAGAGGATAAAAAGAATTTTTCCAGAATTGATGAGATTATGCAGGAACTTGATCAGGATACTACGAATAACCCGAGGATGGTTTGTACTTATAATCATGGAAACTCCTTTAAAGAAAGAATTTTTGAATTTCTGCGTACCGCTGAGGAATTAGATAAGAGTTTTCAAACAGGTCAAAAATTACTTTTCTCCAATCCCTCAGAATGGACCTGGGATCATGTGGTGGAAAGACAACACCTGGAAAATTTTTACGCCGACAATACGAAAGTCGAAAGATTGTACAAGAATCAATGGCCTTGTGTTTTGACACAGAAATTTGAAGACAGGCCAAAAACAGGTTTTATGAAAACCAATGAAACGACAAAAGTATTTTTGGGAATTGATGGAAGAAGGTCGCCAGCACAAAAAAGCGAACGAGCAAGAGAACTGTTAGAATCTCTGGAAGGGAGAAAAGAAATGAAAAGAATGATAAAAGATACCCGTACCGGATATGCCAATCTTTTCGACTACGACCCGATCCGAAGGCAAATAGCCACGAACGTTTTAAATGAGGTTCTCAGTCAGTTATGAATTACTATCCACTACCAATTCCCCTGGGGAAAATTATCAATGGAAAAAATATCCACAACGAAGTAGATATTCGTGAGAGCATTCACCAGAATATCAATCTGATACTGAGATCTTTTTTCCTGAGTTATCGATTTGACCCAGGTTTTGGTTGTGTGATGAATAAATACCAGGCCAGCACACCACCACAGAACCTAAGCGAGCGGGTATGGCGGGAGCAGATGCGAAATCATATTCAGCTTAACCTTCAAGATATGCTATCGCGGTATGAAACACGTGTTGATGTCCGCGAAGTTTTCGTCAATATGGTAAGGGGAGAAGGCAAGAACCGGGCAACTGTAAATGTTCAGGTACAGGTTACAGGTGATTTGACACTTGGCAGGAGAGAAAAGTTTAAATATCCCGATTCGGAAGTATCACCTGATGCTCAGGAGGTGTTTCCGCTTAACATCCCTGTTGGGAAAATGAAGTGATTATGAAATATGATCTCATTGATAAGAAAGCTATTCGGTCTTTTTTAGACCAAATCGTTCTTTTTGGAAAATTAGAAACTTTGAAGATGAATACTGGGTTTCATGATGCCACAGAGCGGTTTAGGTTTTATCACTTTCATAGGAACTATTTTAATTTTGAAACTGCAAACGGACTTCACTTAATTCGGGTGCGGGAAGGTTCCAATGAATTCAAATGCGAAAAAACGAACACTACTTGGTTTGAAGCACTTGGATGGAAGAATGCCGTACACATGCCAAAAACCGAAGCAATAAAGAATACTTTAGGCATCGGTATTCCGTGGAGTAGAAAATTTTTAAGCCTTGATAGGAGTGACTTACAAGGTGAGTTCGAAATTATTGCTCATGGCAAAAAGAACCTAGATGCTTATTCGGGTGAAAATGCAAAGTATCAGGCTACATACAATTTTGGAAGAACATTCGAAAAGCCTGAGGCGCACAAACTTCTGGATTTTTATCCGCATTATTCTTTCGGTGGGGCTTACGAACCTTATGCAAAAACGCAGGGAGAAATAACCGTTGATGATGGCGAAGTGTCTGAGAGAAAAAGTATTAGTTATTACTCAGGTAAAGAATTCTAGTAAATGGGAAAACCAGCCGCCAGAGTAGGAGATATGCACACCTGTCCGATGTTTGACGGGAAGAGTCCTCATGTCGGAGGACCTGTTATGCCGCCGGGTTTGCCCACCGTTTTGATAGGTGGCATGCCAGCGGCAACTTTGGGCAATATGTGTACGTGTGCCGGGCCTCCTGATGTAATAGTTATGGGTTCCACAGGTGTTATGATCGGTGGAAAGCCCGCCGCCCGAATGGGCGATTCTACGGCTCATGGTGGGGTGATTGTGGCGGGGTTTCCTACAGTTTTGATGGGAGAAATTGCAGGAGGTTCAGTCTTTGTGATTTCGCAACCAATAACATTTGGTGTCGGATTCGTTAAATTTGGGAAAATTATCATACAGGAAGATCCTAGTGATCCGGGATTTCATGGAAGGGTACTGGCTGATTTAATCTTGATTGATTACACCCCATCAGGAAGGCAAATGCTTAATTCATTAAATAGTGGAGGGGGAGCATCCATTATTTCTACTGATGAGGGAAATAGCCATCGAGGGGGTGTGGTCAGTTACAATGCTTATAGAGGAAACAGTGGCGGTATTGAACCATGGAGTACAAGGCCGCCAGCAATAGGGCTTGCACATGAATTAATTCATGCCGATCACACTGTCAATGGAAACCGAGGAACGGGTTTTGCTCCAAATGATTCAGCTCCTAATCCAGATCCAAGAAGCTCTTCACCCCCATTGGCTCGAGTAGAAGAACTCAACACAACAGGAATACCTCCGCACGACAAGCGGCCCTACTCCGAAAATAGCATAAGGTCTGAATGGCCAGATCCCCAACCTCAACGTTTATGGTATTGATGAAATCATATATGTTTCTATTACTACTAGTCATTAACTGTTCTAATAAAGACGAACCAATAAGCAATAAACTAAATAATAACACTATGGATCAGAGCCAGAGCAATGAGAACGAAGATTGTAAAGTAAAGGTGAAATTAAACTACACAAGTGGTAAAACGGCATACTGTTCGATTGAAATTTTAAATAAAACTAATAAGCCGTTATTTTTTTTCAACAGAATATACTACAATGCTCAGATAGAAAGCGCAAATAAAAATAATTTTTATAAGTTTATTGAAAGTGATATTTTGGTATTAACTAAATCTATAATTCCTGTACCCGAGGATATGGATGTTGAAAAACCCATAATTCCATGTACTATTAGGATATTACCTCATATGCATTTTAGTGAAGAGTATGAAATAGACATCCCTGTTACATATAATCATCCTTACGAAGATGCATCGAAGGTTGGTGGTGATGTTAAAGCAACCAGTATCTGGTTTGGTTATTTTATTGGAGATTCAAACACACACCTTATTGGGAAAGAATTAATTAATAAGGATGAAATAATGTTCTTTTTTGACCCCTTCGATTATAGCTACCAAAAAATTATAAAAGTTACTGGATTCGGACCACTGCCATTCATAATTGACGGTCATTAATAATCAATTGAAAATATAAATCTGTTTGAAATTTTGATATTATATTAATGATTAAGGCCTGACCATACATGTGCGATGAAGATGATCACTTATTCAGAAGATAGTCTAAGTTAATACTTTTTCGATTCCTCGAGTTCCGCCACGATCAACGTGGGCATACTCTTCATCAAGTCCTTAATCTGAGGATTTTAACAATTATCATTTTTATTAGGTTAAATTTTTGTGAGCCTGAACTAGCTTTTATTAAGCCGCAGTGTAAGCCCCGACCAACTACATATCATGATTTAGCCAGATTTTCCTAAAGCTTCTGCTCTGGCAGTTTTAGATTTTGTGGAAGAGCTCGTAGAGCGCGTTTATTTTGTGATCTGCAATGCGATGGAGCACTTCGGTAAGCCAAGTCGTCGAATCCACTCCATTGAGCTTATATGTGCCTGTGAAGGTATAAAACATGGCTCATCGTTTTGCTCCTTCGTCGGATCCTGCGAAGAGATAATTTTTACGGCCCAAGGCATTGGGTCGGATGGTGTTTTCGATTAGTTTATTATCGATGAGCAATTCTCCATTGTACAGATAATTCAAGAGACTGTCCCAGGATTTGACCGCATAATTAAATGCTTTGCCAATGGGACTTTTGGGCAATACATGTTCGTTTTCTCGGGCTATCCACTTGCCCAGTTCGTTTATGATGGGCAGGGATTTTTCGATTCGCAGTGTTTTTCTATCCTCTGGACTTATTTCTTTTGCTTCCCTTTCAATAGCGTAGAGCTGTTGTATGTGCTTCAGTGCATATTCCGCACGCTCTTTGTCCTGATCAAGGGACTGTTCAAAGTATCTCCGTACGTGTGCCCAGCAAGCCAGGTGCACGATTCCTTCCTTTTGGGCATATTCCTGATATACTGT
>JBGTLS010000315.1:0-18690 GCA_041744015.1 Cryomorpha sp.
CCTGGAGTAAATCCACGGGGTTGAGAAGATATTGCATGCCAGGGATACACTCCATATGTGCTGCGGCCCGGTGGTTCGGGAATTTATCACACATCGTGATGGTGTAATTCTTCGCGCGGCGCGATTGGGTGAAGGCGAGAATAGGAAAACCGGCACCAGAGCAGAGATCGATCAACGTTCCAGACGGATTTTTCCATTCATTTTCGATCAGTGCTTCGACTGGTTTGTAAAGCGAAAGCAGCCTGTAAACGAAAGCCAGGTAATCGGTCTGATAGTCCCGTAACCAGTCTGGAAACCACGATTGGTCTTCAAATTCGAACAGGCGGATGGGCATACTTTTATTTTTGGCGGAGCTGATAATCCCGCGTTTCTTTGGGCAATGATTTTCGCGCTCGTCGGATTTATACTTCTGCTTGTGGTGATCTCGCAGTTGCTATACCGCAAAGGTGGCACCACGGCTTCATTCTCGCGCAAGATACTCCACATCGGGGCGATTTCGGTCAGTGCGGCATCGGTTTATTTGGTGCCCGATCGGGATGTTTTGATGATGATCACCGGACTTGCGATTCCTGTGCTGGGGATTTTAGTCTGGAGGGGGTTTTTCCGCGATCCGATCCGGGGCCGTCGGAGTTGGGGTATATTTTATTTTGCGTTGGTATTCGGGCTGCTACTCTGGTTTTTTCGCGAAAGCAGACCCAATATTGTATTCTACCCGATGCTCGTTCTGGCGCTGGCCGATGGTTTGGCTGCTTTGATTGGAGAACGGGTGGGTAAATGGACCTACATTCTCTCCGGTGATCCGCGGACAGTCTTAGGGTCGGTCGTTTTTTTTACTTCGGCTTTTGCATGTTTGTGGTTTGGACATTTCGCTTTCGCGGAAATGGGTCAGCGGCCATTCGCGGGCTTCAGCATAACGGTGATGGTGGCGGTTTTTCTCACCCTGGTGGAATCGACCTCCCGAAATGGAAGGGACAATATTTGGATTCCTTTGTTTTTAGTTTACTGGATGCTGCTTGCGCCAAAAATGAATCCGGGGGAATTGGAAATCGGGGCTTTTGTCGTCGTGCCTGCGCTCGCTTCATGGATGGCATATCGGATGAGATGGTTGCGCGCAGATGGTGCGGTTGCAGCCTTGCTTCTGGGATGGTTAATGCTCGTGTCTCCTGAACCGGTCTGGATCATTCCTGCGCTGGTATTCTTTGTTCTCGGGTCCACGCTTTCCAAACTTCCGCCTCGCGCAGGGGTTTCTTCGAGCCGGAATGCCATGCAGGTTTTGGCCAATGGGGGCATGCCGGTATTTTTTCTTTGTTTGTATTTTTTGACAGAGATTTCCGGTTTTCTGGTGGGCAGCGTGTCCGGGTTTGGCGCCGCCCTGAGCGATACCGCATCTTCTGAAATTGGATCACGGCTCCGACATCCCACTTTCGACATCGTACGATGGCGGGTGGTGCCACCGGGTTTGAGTGGAGGAATCAGCTGGAGTGGCACCCTCACAGGGATTCTTTTCGCCCTTGTAATGGCATTCGTCGTGGTGATAATTCACGGTGAATGGAGTCCAATTTTGTTCGCTGTAGTCACCCTGGCGGGTTTCGCGGGCAATATCACAGACAGTTTGCTCGGCAGTCTTTTTCAGGCAAAATATAAGCATCAGGCATCAGGTCAATGGTCAGACGAACCTGACGCACAACATAATGATCCTGAAACCGGCGTAAAGTGGATCACCAATGACATGGTGAATTTGCTATCCGTGTCAACCGCTTGTATACTGGGTTTTTTACTTTACAAGGGGCTGTAAATGAATTTATATAGCCATTTTTCCACACAAATGGCTGTGGAAAATATGGTTTTACTGCAACCCTGCACAACATGTATTACGTAACTTAGTTGAGTTAAATAGATTCTCCCCCTATGACTAATCCATTGCCCCTGCGGGTGATTTTGGCTATGGCTTGCCTTTTATTTTTTGCAGGCCAGACATCTGCACAGGATTGCAATGATCCCATGCTACTCTGTGCACAGGCAGCCACTGACACCGTAAACACCAACGAAGGTTTCCCATCTGCGATCGCGGCATCTTTTTGCATGAATGAAGCGCCCAATGCGGTATTTTTTGAGTTTAATACATTGAATACAGATGAATATACTTTCATTCAGTACCTCGATTCGACTGCTACGATTTTTCTGACAATTGACTCCTGCATTACAGATACGCTTTATGGGCAGGGCCTTGACATGGTGATCTTTGAGGCTTCTGATATTTGTGATGCCACGACTTACGACGAACCACTATTTTGCACCACGGAGATACAATCGTCGCTCAGTGTCGAACTCACCGGTCTGCTTCCTTCCACCACGTATTACGTGATGGTGACAGGACTTTTTGGTCCACCGCCGGCGGAATTGCCTTCCGAATGTGCCTTTAATCTCGACGTGCAGGGTCCGGCTGTGACCTATAACCTCGAGCCCGAACCGAATCCCAATGAAGCCATCGTCATCAATCCCGGGCAGACAGCTTCCATGTCCGTCACCCCGGAATTTGAACCCTACGAATGGTCAGGTGAAGGCGTCGATGGCAATACAGCATCCGAGGTGATCGCCGCACCAACCGAATTAGGAGCCTATACTTATATCGTTCAAACAGAAATTGACGGATGTCCTTATGGCGTTTTATTTACCCTAACGTTATTGGCGCCAATTACACCTTACGACGCCCTTACACCCAATGGAGACGGAATAAACGATATGTGGAAAATAGATCGCATCACCCAATTTCCAAACGCTCAGGTAGTGGTTTACTCGCGCTGGGGCACCAAGGTGTTTCAGGCGACCAATTACCGGGAAGACTGGGGTGGAGATGACCTGCCAGCTGCTACGTATTACTATGTAATTGAACTCAACGACCCGAACAATTTTGATGCACCACCCATTACAGGGTCAGTAACTATTTTGCGATGAAAGGAAAATTTCTAAGTGCTGTCATCGTATTTTTATTGGCAGCTCATTTTGGCTTGGCCCAGCAAAACGCGCAATACACAAATTTTTTGTTTAATGCTTTTGCCCTCAATCCGGCCAACGCCGGTTTGAAAGAATGTTTGGACGCCCGGGTGGGTTACCGCACTCAATGGGCTGGATTTGAAGATAATCCGCGCACCACTTTTCTCAGCGCTCACCAGCGAATCAATGCCATTAGCAGGGACAAGGGTGTGATTCACGGTGCTGGTATCGTTGTATTTGCCGACAATACGGGTCCGAGCAGCCGCACCTCTCTGCAGGGTGCATATGCTGTGCATATTCCCATCAACCGCAAAACCCGACTATCATTTGGCGTCGGCCTTGGGGCCATGCAATACAGACTGGATGTAACCCGATTTCAGATAGTTGATCCAGGAGATCCGGTATTGATGGCGTCTCAGTCTGAATTCGTCTTTCCCGACATCAGTTCCGGGGTTTGGCTTTACAGCAAATATTGGTTTGTCGGTTTAAGTGGCGGTCATCTTACCAATCCCACCCTTGACGAAATCGGTCAGGATGTGCGGCTGCAGACCCATTTTAACCTGATGGCAGGGCGCATTTACGAGGTCGGCGACAAGATGAGTTATATCCCGGCAGCACAGTTAAAATTCACTGGTAACTCTAAAGCATCACTTGACGTAAACTTTTGGGCAGACTACGACAACCGGGTGGCCCTCGGAGTAGCATTCAGGTCAGACGATGCCGTGTCAGCCATGTTGAAATTTAACTTTTTGGACTATTTCACGCTTGCTTATGCCTATGATTACTCATATTCCAAGATTCGGTTTGGCTCATCAAACAGCCATGAGATCATGCTGGGTATTACTGCGTGTCCCCGAGGTCAGAAGGTTGGATTTGTCCCCTGCAACGCTTATGACTAAAAGGTGAAAACGAAAAAACAAAGAGGCTTGTTAAAAACAATACTGGCGACTATTTGCCTGTTTTTTGTCTATACTGGCTTACATTCCGAAGTTTTTTATTGGGTTGGTAAAACCTACGATTGGCATCAAATCCAAAATTGGGAGGTGGATGGCCAACAAGCCACGAGACTTCCGGGCGCTGTCGACCACATTGTTTTATCATCCGGTTCAGAATCACAATACATTCGACTTTCACGATCGGTACATGTTGCATCATTGCAATCGATGGACCATCGGCCATATACTTTCGAGGGTGGAAGTGAGGTGAAAATTCAAATCAACACACATTTTTCCCTTCCGGAAAAATCGACAGCCAATGGCGGATTTAAAATTGTACTCGGATCTTCAACTTCAAATTTCCACACTTTTCCGAAGGCTTTCGAGCAAATTATCGAGGCCAAAAATCCCATTGATAATCAGAAACCCTGGCCGAATTCCGAAGCAAAAAGCGCTAACTGTGGATCTTTTACAATTGTACCTGCTCCGATAGCCCCTACTTGTAATGGTTTCAATAATGGTGTTGCTGCTGTGTTGGAACCTACAGATGGAACTGGTCCTTATGCTTATCAATGGGTGGGCGGTCCGCAAACCCGACAATGGTTTAACCGCGGTGCCGGAACGTATACCGTCATCGTACTCGACCTGGGTCAGGGCGGGGCACCTTGCAATCTTGATGTGTTTGTCAATGAACCCGGTCCACTGACCGTTTTTAGCATGAATGCCTCAACACCCTTGTGTGCTGATGTGTGTAATGGTGCTGCCGCACCCCTGGTTATCGGCGGAAACGGCGGATATACGTTCAACTGGTCGAACGGAGAAGTGGGAATGACTGCTTCAGCGCTCTGTCCGGTTTTTACTTTGAATATTGTGGATTCTCAAGGTTGTCAGTACGATACCACCTATATTTTTCCATCTCCTCCGGATACGATTCAATTCAATGCCACGATCCAACCGGTAATTTGTAATGGAGACGATGATGGCGCTATTGGTATGAATATTACCGGCGGGGTAGGAAATTTTGAAGTAAACTGGAGTGGGCCCAATGGATTTTCAGCCACAACAGAAAATATCTCGGGATTATCGCCCGGAACGTATACCATCACTGCTGAAGACGACAATGGTTGTTTTGCGATTGAAATTTTTACGATAAGTGAAAATCCATCATTTACGGCTTCCAGCACACAAATCAACAATCTCTGCGCCAACGGCAATGAAGGAAGTATCAATCTGACTCTGGCGGGTGGAGCTCCGCCATATGACGTGTCCTGGAACGGCCCAAATGGTTTTACAAGTTCTGCTGAAGACATCACCGGACTTGCTTCCGGTATGTATGATCTCACAGCGGTGGATGCAGGCGGATGTCCCATTTCCCTTCAGGTAGAAATTCTCGAGCCTTCGGAAATTCTTATCGCTTTTGACACCAATGATGTATCCTGTTTTGATGGCAATTCAGGAAGTATTACGGCCCTGCCTTCGGGCGGTTTGGCGCCTTTCACATATGCGTGGTCGGGTCCGGATGGATTTTCAGGAACCGGATCGACAATTGCCAATCTGGAAGCAGGAAGTTATACCGTTATTGTAACAGATGAGAATGGCTGCACCTCGACAGATAGCGCAACAATTACTTCTCCGCCCGTATTGTTTGCTGATTTTACCACGACACCGCTTACATGTCAGGGGGGAGATGATGCATCTATTGTTCTGTCTGTCACCGGAGGGTTGGCGCCTTATTCTTTCGTTTGGACTGGCCCGGCGGGATTTTCATCTACTGCGCAGGATATTTCGGGTTTGGGAGCGGGAACCTATACGGTCACTATTACCGACGCGAACAGTTGTGCACTGATTGAAAGTGTGGAAATTATCTCTACCACCCCAATCAGTGTATCAGGCACCACCGTTCCGGCATCGTGCTCGGGCAGCGGTACTGGAGCGATTTCCATCGCCTTGATGGGTGGGCAAGCACCTTATTCTTTCGCCTGGACTGGCCCTATGGGATTTACCAGTTCCAATCAGAATATCACAGGTCTTATTTCCGGGACCTACAATGTACTGGTTACGGATGTGAATGGATGCCAGGCTTCAGCATCTTTTAACGTAAGTGGACCTGCAAATCTGACAGCCACTTTTACAACCACGAATGTTTTGTGTTTTGGAGCGGCTACAGGGTCCATCACCACGACACCCAGTGGTGGTACGCCCCCATATTCCTATCTCTGGATAGGTCCGGGAGGTACCATTCTGACCACGCAGAATATTACAAATGTTCTCGCAGGAGAATTTACCCTCCTGTTGACCGATGCAAACAATTGCCAATCGTATCTCGAGGTGGAAATCACCCAAAGACCGCCATTCAACATCACCCGTGTGGTTACCCATGCGACCTGTTTCAACGGTTCAAATGGTGCTATTCAGCTCAATGTTTCCGGCGCAACACCCGGATTCACCTATGCATGGACTGGTCCTGCCGGATTTACGGCGACAACCAGAAATATTTCAGGGCTTTTGGCCGGAACATATGTCGTAAACATTACGGATGCCAATGGATGTGTGACTACAAGAACGTACACCGTAAACCAACCCCAACAAATTACGGTTGGTGGTGTCACAACTGGTAATGTTTGTGCAGGAGAGAATGAAGGGAGTATCGACCTCTCCGTACTAACCGGGGCTGGACCATTTACGTATGCCTGGACTGGTCCCTCGGGATTCACTTCCACTACACAGGATATTACAGGTTTGATCGCCGGCAACTATACCGTAGTGGTGACCAATACCCAGGGTTGCACGGGTTCGGGTCTTTTTATGATCAATGAAAATCCGGCCATAACGATTTCAGAAAATCTTTCAGACATATCCTGTTTTGGAGAAACGGACGGGTCCATTGGGCTAACGATCGACGGGGGTGTAGCTCCTTACGATATTTCGTGGGTAGGTCCGGACGGTTTCTCATCCACACTGGAAAGCATCACTGACCTTGCGCCTGGCAATTACCAGGTAGACATCACCGATGCGGCCGGTTGTTTTGTTCAGTTTGTCCTTACCATTGCAGAGCCCGGAGAATTATCCGTCGATCTTTCTGTAACAGATATCTCTTGCTTTGGCAATACGGATGGTGAATTGGCGCCAAACATCACAGGCGGAACCGCACCCTTTACGTATCTCTGGTCGGGGCCGAATGGTTTTACATCATCGTCTGCTACCATTTCCGATCTGGAAGCAGGTGCATATAATCTGAGTATTACAGATGCTTCTGGTTGCACTATCGAAAACAGTGTGACAATAGCAGAACCACAGGTATTGAATTTGGATATCACAATTGTTCAGCCCGCTTGTCTTGTCGACAATGGAGAATTGACTGCGGTCGTATCGGGTGGTACAGTCTCTGGAGATTATTCATATACCTGGTTTAATCAAATCGGGCAGATAATCGGAACAACTGCTGTAATCGGTGGACTCGAGCCTGGGGATTATGAAATTGTTGTATCCGATGACAATGGGTGCACCATTAGTCAGATGGTTGAATTGGTGCGGGATGTATTTAATGTCGCAGCTACATTAACAAATGCTTCCTGTATCGGAGCCAATGATGGAATAATTTCTGTCAGTCCATTGAGTGGGACCGCGCCATTCGATTATGTTTGGACAGGACCTGATGGATATACAGCTTCCACCGCTGAAATTACAGGCCTTTTTCCCGGCGTATATGAATTGGCAGTTTCAGATGGAACTGGCTGTCTCATCAACCTGGTTTACGATATCTCGGATCCTTCCTCGATAACCTTGAATCCATTGGTAGTGCCAGAATCATGTGACGGACTTGGGAATGGGTCAATCTCTCTTAATATCATCGGAGGTCAGCCTGCGTATCAAATCGCATGGACAGGACCTAATAGTTTCGCCGCAAACACTGCGTATATCGGTGGCCTTGTGGCTGGCGATTACGATGTAATGGTGACCGATTTAAATGGATGCGCAGTAAACAATACGATCACTGTATCATCTGTAGCCGCTATTGATCTTTCTCTGACCCCTGTTAGTCCGGCATGTTATGGTGCACCTTCCGGCGAAATGAACACGACGGTTTCAGGTGGTACAGCTCCGTATACCTATCAATGGGTTGGTCCGAATGGATTTACTTCTTCGCAAGCAAATATTTCGGGACTTTCAGCGGGATTGTATGTGCTAAACCTTTCTGATAATAATGGTTGTCAGGTCTCTGATAGTCTTGAAATTATTGATGCGGTTGAAATTGATGCAGAAGTGACCATTCAAAATGCCACATGCCTTGAATCCAATGGTTCAGCCCAGGTTGATGCTGTTGGTGGGCAGGGTCTTTTGTCATATTCATGGCGCGATGCAGACGGGGTGGAGATCAGCACCACGGAAGAATTGAACAACGTTGTTTCCGGTATTTATATCCTTCAGGTTTCTGACGAAGCCGGATGTATGATCAGCGAAACCGTAGTGATTACTGACGTAAATGGAACAATAGATGGTTCCATCACGCCCGTAAGTTGTTTCGGCGACAGTGACGGGGCCATCGATATTACGGTGGATGGTGGTTTATCACCTTACACATACAGCTGGAGCAGTCCAGGAGGTTTTACTTCCACTGACGAGGATATTACCGGGCTAATTCAGGATACCTACAATGTGGTGGTTACTGATGCGAATGGATGTATCTATGCTGCCTCATTTGAATTGATTTATGCGCTGGAGCTTACTGCTTCCGTAAATATGACATCTGCCACCTGTCTCGGAGGAGATGGAAGCATATCTCTGATTATACAGGGTGGAACAGCACCTTTTGGAATCTCCTGGAATGGTCCGGATGGATATACCGGTGCAGGAATTGCAATATCAAATCTGGAAACCGGACTATATCAATACGAAATAACAGATACCAATGGATGTACATTTAGTGGAACATCTGAGGTGTTATTCAATCCTGATATACAAGTTTCAGAAACTGTCTCTTCCATACTGTGTGGCGGTGAATCCACGGGATCCATTTCATTGGAAGTCAGTGGCGGTAACGCACCATATTCCTATACCTGGAACGGTCCGAATGGGTTTACATCATCTGAAGAGGATATTGCTGATTTGGCATCAGGCAACTACACGTTGGTCCTCACTGATGCACTGGGATGCGAGGTGACATTTGATTATAATCTCACCGAGCCAGAGCCTCTTGCGGTCAGTTTTGAGATTGTACAACCCGATTGTACGATCGACAATGGATCGATCACTGCATTGATTACCGGCGGTTTTATTTTTACAGAATATTTTATCACCTGGACAGATACTGATGGCAATTTTGTCTCTTTTGTTACTGAAGCATCCAATCTTGCGCCTGGGGTATACACGTTGGAAGTGTCGGATGCCAATGGTTGTGAATTGATTTCAACGGTTGTTCTTACCAATCCAGGAATAGATGTGGCAGTTGAATCGTCTGATGTAAGCTGCGATGGCAGCAGTAATGGATTCATCAACCTCGGGATTTCCGGAGTGGCAGAACCATATACCGTATCCTGGACGGGACCATTTGGCTATACCGCCGATCAAGAACAAATCTCTGATTTGGTACCTGGAAATTATCAGTATCACATCATTGGAGCGGATAATTGCGAAGCGTTTGGATCAGTAATGATAAATGAACCTGCATTGCTGGAAGCCACTCCAACAGTGACGAACGTTTGTTCCGGAGAGTCAGCGGGATCTATCGACTTAACAATTGTTGGTGGCACTGAACCATACATTATTTCATGGACCGGACCCAATGGATTCTCATCTTCCGATCCGAATATTTCGGGGTTGAGCCCAGGCGCATATCAATTGTTCATTACCGATGCCAATGACTGTACTTTTGCAGCGGCGTACGGGATTTCTGTAAATCCTGAACTGCTTGTTGGCATAGAATCAGTACTCATCTCATGTTTCGGTGAAACGGATGGATCATTATCTGCCAGTGTTGATGGGGGAATTGCTCCTTACACTACTTTGTGGACCGGTCCCGATGGATTCACTTCTACTGAATTGGCAATTACGCAACTCGGCCCTGGATCCTATGAATTTACGGTGACAGATAATGCTGGTTGTTCAGTAATTATCCAAACGGAATTAGTCGCTCCACAGGCGCTTGCAATTAACAGCAATGTACAGGCTGCTGGCTGCGAATCGCCTGAAAGTTTAGGAAGCATTATTATTTATGTATCAGGCGGACAGCCTGATTACGATGTGCTGTGGAATGGTCCCGATGAGTTTTCTGCTACTGGCCTTGTCATCAATGATTTGGCCCCGGGAACCTATGAATACGTAGTGACAGATGGAGGAAATTGCACCACCACGGGAGAATTGGAAATTATATTGGTCGAGCCCATCACTCTTGAAGCTGATATTACAGCAATCTCTTGTTTCGGATTGACTAATGGTGGTATTTCCATCACAGTGGAAGGTGGTATGGCGCCATACATGTATACCTGGAGAGGACCGGATGGATTTCTTTCCGATCAGGATGAAATAAGCGAACTCGTCGGTGGAACCTATATTTTGACCCTGACTGATTCTGCCGGATGTGAAATGAATTGGTCAGGGGTTGTTTCTGAACCTTCGGAAATCACAGTCACCACTTCAACTGTCGATGCTACCTGCAATGTGAGTGCAGATGGACAGATTGCCACTTTGCCGGAAGGCGGAACACCACCCTACACGTATAGCTGGACCGGACCAAACGGATTTACTTCGCAGGATCAGAACCTTATGGATATTTTACCCGGTACCTACGCCCTTGAAATAACAGATGCCAATGGATGTACAGCCACCGCTGAAGCAGCGCCAGGCTTTACCATTGAATTACTTGTAGAAGCAGGCGAAGACATTACCATTTGCCTCAGCAGTTTACCAGCCACCCTTGAGGGAAATTCTACAAATGCAGATGTATTTTATTGGTTTGATATGTCTGGAGATACGTTGAGTACCTCCGATATTCTGGCCATAAATCCGGGTGCCGGCTCCTATGATTACATTTTTGAGGCTGGTAATGGGATTTGTCGGAATTCTGACACCATTTCTGTAACGCTTCCTGAGAGACCGCATGTCAACGCCGGGCCCGACATCGAGGTGTTTGCAGAGGAAACGTTCACCCTGGGTGGAAATCCCACTTCCACATCATCTGTGAGTTACGCATGGAGTCCGCAGGCTTTTGGAAACTTCAATGCCACTGCGGCCAATCCGTCCGGTTATCTGATGGAATCAATGGAATTTGTGGTCACCGTAACCGATGGAAACGGTTGTATGAATTCGGACACTGTATTTGTCAAAGTCTTACCGGAAGTTCATATTTCGTCGGGCTTTACGCCAAATGGGGATGGGACCAATGACACCTGGATCATCGACAATATGGAACTGTTTCCAAACAATGTCGTAAGCATCTTCAACAGATGGGGTACAGTGGTCTATCAAACTTCCGCATACCGATCTGACAATGCATGGGATGGAACATATGATGGAAATCCGGTACCCGTGGGAACTTATTATTACACCATTGAACTGCACGACAAACGATTTCCAAAACCATTTACAGGACCTATTACAATATACCGTTGATTAAACATCTGAAATATAGCGCGATTGTGGTTTTGGTGCTTGTGTTTGCGAGCCTTCAGGCTCAGCAGGTGCAGCAGTTTACCCAATATCAGTTTGCTGGTCTGAGTTTCAATCCTGCATTTGCCGGCGCGGATGGATATTACAATGTGACGGCGATTCACCGGACACAGTGGACCGGGATTACTGACGCGCCGAGAACCTATATGATGTCTTTGGATGCACCCGGTAAAACAGGTAAAATGGGATTTGGAGGCACGCTTTTTACAGATGTAGCCGGTCCGACACGTCGGGTGGGCGTTCACGGTACTTACGCGTATCACTTACAGGTCAGCTCAGAAACGAAAATTTCACTTGGTTTGGCATTTGGACTTACCCAATTTTCAATAGACGGATCGCAAATTACCCTTCGGGAGACAGGAGACCGGGCACTTACCAACGGAATGCAATCTGAATTAAAACCAGATGCCGGATTTGGTGCCCTGTGGTACAGCAAGAAATTCTACGTAGGGGCTTCTGCCACACAAATTCTCAATAACAAACTCGATTTATTCCCCGGTGATATGGATGGTCGCATGGCCGTGCATTATTTTGCGACAGCTGCTTACAAAATCGATCTCAATGGAGAATTCCAGGTTGAGCCATCGGTGTTGATAAAGTATGTTGATCCTATGCCTGTGCAGGCAGATTTATCTGCGCGGTTTATTTACAAAGGAACCTTTTGGTTAGGAGGTTCGTATCGCACCGGTGACGCCGCAGCTGCTATGGCGGGCTATCAGATATTGGATTATTTGACATTGGGTTATTCGATGGATTTTGCCACTTCTGATATTCGAAATTACAGCGATGGATCGCACGAGATCTTTGTTAGAATTCGTTTCGCTGGAAAAAATCAATTGGCATCAGTTGATACGGTTGAATAATGAAAATCTAAAGAGAAAATCCATTATGCAGAAAATTGCATCTTTGCAGGGTTCGAATTCGCATGGATTTTTGGCGGAAAGCCATCTATGAAACCAGGCAGAGAAACTTGATTAACAATTGAATTTGAAACAACCTTAAACTAAAGGAAGAATGAATAAATCTGTACACATCAAAATCCTGCTCTTGCTCGTGGTGGTATGCAGTGCTTTTGCCGCCCAGGCACAACAGCGCTCCTTGTATACGATGTATATGTGGAATCAGCTCATACTCAATCCGGCATACGCTGGTAGCAGGGATGCTGTAAGTGCGTCTGCCGTAAGTCGCCATCAATGGGTCGGCTTTGATGGGGCCCCTTCCACGCAGGTGGTGAGCGTACACTCTCCTCTGCCCAACGACAACGTCGGACTCGGATTGACCATTGAAAATGACCGGATAGGACCCACAAATACCACTGGTATTTGGGGAGATTTTGCCTACCGGATTCAAACTTCCGAACGCGCCAAGTTATCATTCGGTCTTAGAGCTGGCCTGGCGGTTTATCAGGCAAATCTTCGCGACGTGAATACCATTCAGCAGGATGATCCAGCGTTTATGCAGAATATTGAAAACAAAATGCTGCCCAATTTTGGCTTGGGTATATACTATTCCAGCGACAGAGGGTATGTTGGTTTTGCCAGCCCCACCCTTTTGGAAAATGAATTAAATGGAATGACCCCCGGAGCTAACGAAACGGGTGTTTATAACCGCCATTATTACCTGATGGCCGGATATGTATTCAACCTGAGTGCGGATAGCGGTGGAGTCATGTTCAAGCCATCCACTGTGCTTCGCATGGTAGAAGGAGCTCCGGTTTCTTTCGATGTTTCTGCGATGTTTTTGCTCAAGCAGAAGCTTTGGTTGGGAGCGGCATATCGTTATCAGGATTCTTTCGCAGGTGTGGTGTCTTTCCAATTCACCGATCACCTGCAGGCGGGCTATTCATATGACTTTGGAACGAGTAATATGAACCGGTATCACAATGGAAGCCATGAAATAATGCTCTCCTATGACTTTTTCAAAACGGAAGTCAAGTCCAAGAATCCGCGCTATTTTTAAGATCGTAAAACTTTAATTATTGAGCCTCCTGAATTTTTTGCGGGAGGCTTTTTCTTTGTCATATGTTTTCAGCTTCTCAAAAGTCCATGTAGTATCTTTGGTCTGGATTAACCACAAATGATATGAATTTGATAAAAACTTTGCCAACAGTACTGATTTGCATGGGGATACTGTTTTCCTGCGAATCACCGAACTGGAATGAAACAGGCGAAACGGATAAGGCAGCTGAAGTTGTAGCGCAAAAAGGAGGGGTCGTTTTATTGCCTCAGAATAAATTGGACGAAAAACTGAAAAACTCGCAGACTCAATTGGTCGATGTTCGCACAATTGAAGAAGTGAATCTGGGGACCATACCTGGAGCCATTCACATGGATTATCTGGATCAGGCGACTTTTCAAACGGCTTCGCAAAATCTGGACAAAACACGACCTGTAGTGGTGTATTGCGCTTCGGGTAACAGAAGTAAAAGCGCTGCCTTGTGGTTGTCCGAAAATGGTTTTACGGAAGTATACGATCTCGAGGGCGGATATAACTCCTGGGATGGAGGTCATTAATAAAATGGATGAACCATGGCAAATTTTAATGAAATCATCAAAGGGGAAAAGCCAGTCCTGGTCGATTTTTTCGCTGAGTGGTGTGGACCGTGCCAGACGATGGCTCCCATATTAAAGGATCTGGCCAAAGATATCCAGGGAAAGGCGACCATTCTGAAAGTGGATATTGATAAAAACCCGGCTGCGGCCAGTGCCTTTCAGGTGAGGGGAGTACCGACTTTTATTATTTTCAAAGGCGGAAAGCCTGTATGGCGTCAATCAGGCGCTATGCCTAAAAATATTCTGTTATCAGAATTACAAAAGCACGTTTTATCTTAGATTTTTATGTGATCGACTGGAATTGATATCCCTGACCCGACCAGAACTCGAGTGCTCGTGGCAAGGTATAAATCATATTTTTCCGGGCTTTTTCACTGTCGTGAAAAACAACAATTGAGCCCGAAGTGACATTCTTTCGCACGTTATCAAGGCATTTTTGGGGTGCTACATCAGCTCGCCAATCAGCGCTGAGCACATCCCACATGATGATCCGGAATTTTGATTTCAATCCCCGGGTCTGATTTCGACTGATTCTTCCATAGGGCGGTCTGAACAAATCGGACTTCACCAATTCGCTGCATTCCAACACACTGCGATAATAAGAAAAGTTGCTGTACATCCAACCGTTCATGTGGTTCCAGGTGTGATTGCCGACTGCATGGCCCTCCTCGATCATTTTCGCAAAATGATTGGGATAGCGATTTACATTGCCTCCGATGCAAAAGAAAGTGGCTTTGGCCTGAAACAACGCAAGTATGCGTAAAATTTCAATCGTAATATCTTTGGTGGGTCCGTCGTCGAAAGTGAGATAAATAATACGTTTAGTCCTGTCAAAATTCCAGATAAGATCTGATGCCAGGGGCTTCAGCAAATCTGGAGTTTTGACAAGATACACAGCCTTAGAATTTAACTGCCTGTGTAGTGCGATACGATTCCAACTCCTGAATCTTCATGTCAAAAGAATCATCAATCGCTTTAAAACGATCGCTGAATTGCCCGATCATAGCCTCATCCTGGGGAAACATTCTTGTCACGTATGCATGAATTCGTTGTAAAACGGCATAATTCATTTGCATGTCTTCTCTCATTTGAATAGCCCATTCTGCGTCTAACGACATGATGTAAGCGAAATTTTCTTCATGCCGGGTGAACAGGAGTTCAGAGATTTCATTGGCTTTTTCAAAGTCACCGATTTTGTAATAATGTTCTGCAATTGGCATCATGAAATAATCATAAGGCACATTGTGATCTGGCATCACCTCCACGCACTTATCGAGTACGTTGCGGGCTTTTTCAATTTTCTCTTCCACAATCAGTTGGTCGGCCAGGGTGGCAAACTGTCTTCTGAAAGTCGAAGTCATCCGCAGATTGTTTTCGTCCATGTAAATCTGCCTTTCACTGTCCATACCACCCCACTCAAATTTGTTCATCACATTGTCGTACATGATATCTGTATTCACGCCTCCGTAAACATTGGGATTCGGATTTTTTGGGCTCCTCACCGGTGTAAGACGATACCCAAGACCTTCCAGTTTGAAGTATTCCTCCAGGCTCAAATAACTATCCGGACCAGTTGTCACCGCGAAATAAATCGGTCTTTCCCAATTGTTGGTAGCGAGCAAATCCAACACCATTAAATGATTTTTCTGAAGGTAATTTCGGTCAATCCTCCATTCTACCTGATCTACAAGGTTGATCGTATCCGACATATTAACGGTGCCGTTGCTCAATACAAATTCCCGGTCTACAGGAATAAAGAAATTCTTGGAGGGAAGGATGGATACTTTATTACCCCTGTTGTCGCGCAAATTTTTATCATTGGCGATAAATTCAATAGCCTGCTGAACATTGACGTGAACGCGTCCCGTATTTCTGGATTCATCCAGAAATACAACATCGCGCGTACCCTGACGGTATTTTTCTTCATCCAGCGAGAAAGGTACAGGCTCAGAAGTGTAGGCTTTTCGTTTCATCTGCGTGATATACCAGTCGGTATTCAGCAAACTCAGATTGACTACGCGCACATCAGTACGAACACCTTCCACTTCCTGGGCATACCAGAGCGGGAATGTATCGTTGTCGCCATTTGTAAATAGAATGGCATTTGGCTGACAGCTTTCCAGGTAGTTTTTGGCAAAATCACGGGCGGTATAGCGATGCGACCTGTTGTGGTCGTCCCAACCTTCAGCGGCCATAATCAAGGGCACAGGAAGGGTGATCAGACCGGCAATGACAGCGATGACTGTCGTGTTTTTCATCGTTCTTCCGAGCAAGAGCATAAGTGCCATAAGAGCGACGAAAAGGAGGCCCATGTAAAGAATAGAATACGAGAAAAAATGACCACCAGAACTGATACTCTCGGCCGCGTAAATCACCACACCTCCCCCGATTACATACCCCCCAATTTTCTTGAGTTGCGCTCCCGAAATATTAAAAGCAGAATCAAAAAGTCCGTAAACACCAAGTCCAATCCAGATTGCGAAAGCATAGAATGAACCGGCGTAGGCATAATCCCGCTCCCTCGGTTGATAGGGATACTGGTTGAGGTATACCACAATTGCCAGACCCGTAAGAAGAAACAACAGAAGTGTCACAAACCAGTCGTCAGGACGTTTATACAATTGATAAAGCAGGCCAAAAAGTCCCAGGGCAAGAGGTAAAAGAAAGAATTTATTGTAGGCGAAATTATTGGTCATACTTGAGGGAAGATTGTCCTGAGGTCCTAATCGTTCCTGATCAATAAAATCAACACCGCTCAACCAATTTCCTTCCAGAATGCCACCGTGGCCTTGTATATCATTCTGCTTACCGGCGAAATTCCACATAAAATAACGCCAGTACATCCAGTTCACCTGATAGGTAAAGAAAAACCGCATATTTTCAACAAAAGTCGGCTTATTAATAATTGTTGGATTTCCATCCGGACCAGTGGTTCTGATTGGTTTCCCCACATAGTTTGACCATGTTTTATATGCACTTATATGATTGGGCTGGGAACTGTACATCCGGGGAAACACCGATTCAAATCGGTTGTCATAATTCATCACCGTGCCCTTTCTTTCATCGGATATAATATAAGTTTCCTTGACAGAAAGCGCGGGGTCGTTTCTTTCAGCCAGAAATTGTTCGGCTCCAAAACGTTCAGAAAACCATTTCACTGTACTTCCGGTGGTATTTACCACAAGCCATGATTTAACATAAAGCGGTTCTCCGTCGCTCGTAGGCTGGTTCGCATCGGTCGGTGAATTCCAATAGTGACCATACAGAAGTGGTCTGTCGCCGTATTGTTCCCGGTTGAGGTATGAGAGAAGAGTGAATACATTCTCCGGATTATTTTCGTCCAGGGGAGGATTTGCCGATGAGCGGATTACAATAACCGCAAAGGTGGAATAACCCAGTAAAATTACGGTGATGGCCAGCAAAACTGTGTTCAATACACGTTTTCCTTTTTTCTGTGTGTAATAAATCCCATATCCGAGTCCGGCAGTCACCAATATTGCATAAACGATGATCCCTGTATTGAAAGGAAGATTGAAATCGTTGACAAAAAGCAGTTCGAATTTTCCTGCAAGTCTAACTGTTCCAGGAATTATACCCGACTGAATGAAGCCCAGGATTATTAAGGATACGAGTGTGGTGAGAAGAAAACCTTTTGTTGTAGGTTTATATCTTTTGAAGTAAAAAACGAAACAAATTGCGGGGATAGCAAGAAGGTTGAGCAAATGGACACCGATGGAAAGCCCCATGAGATAGGCTATCACAATGATCCAGCGCATTTCACTGTGGCCGTCCGAAAGGCTGTCCCAGCGTAAAATGGCCCAAAATACCGCTGCTGTGAAAAGTGATGACATGGCGTATACTTCGCCTTCAACTGCCGAAAACCAGAATGAATCTGAAAATGTATAGGCCAGTGCACCAACCACACCGCTGGCGATAATTGCGATAATCTTTGCATCAGTCATTTCCGACCCTTTCAGCGCCATCTTTACACCGAAATGGGTGATCGACCAGAATAAAAACAAAATGGTAAAACTGCTGCAAAGGGCCGACATCACATTGATCGATACAGGAACCATGGCTATAGGCACAAATGCCGAAAACAGGCGGCCAAGCAACATGAACAAGGGTGCCCCGGGGGGATGACCGACCTGAAGTTTATAGGCTGTAGTAATAAACTCGCCGGTATCCCAAAAACTTGTTGTGGGTTCTATGGTTAAGATGTAGACGATGGTGGCAATAAGAAAAACCGACCACCCGGCAATCAGGTTAACTATTCTGAAATTCATGCGCTTTTTATTGTGCCTGCGAAATTAACAAAATAACGGTGCACAGGCGGAAGGGCATATATCTGAGTTATCAAATGGTTTTGATTTGTGAATTTTTAGAGAATGTTTGAAGACTGGGAAAGAATCTTTACTTTTGCCCTCCAGTTTTAAACAATGTCTCATGGTGTAACTGGCAACACGTCTGGTTTTGGTCCAGAAGAGTCTAGGTTCGAGCCCTAGTGAGACAACCGAGTGCCAAACCGAACCCCCATGTCTCTA